>JAFSOW010000214.1 GCA_017443165.1 Acidaminococcaceae bacterium
GTGAAATACTGCTGGAAAAGGGTTACATGTATGAACAGGACGGGGCCCTGTGGCTGAAGTCTACCGCATTCGGCGACGACAAGGACCGGGTGGTGATCCGGGATAATGGCGTTCCTACTTACTTTGCGGCGGATATCGCTTACCATGCCAATAAATTCGGCCGGGGTTTTGACCGGGTCATCAATCTGTGGGGCGCGGATCATCACGGGTACATTGCCCGGATGAAGGCGGCCATGCAGTGCATGGGTTATCAGCCGGAACAGCTGGAAATTTTGATTCTTCAGATGGTCCGTTTGCTGCGGGACGGGCAGGAAGTGAAAATGTCCAAGCGGACCGGCCAGAGTGTGACCCTGAACGAACTGATTGATGAAGTAGGAACAGACGCAGCCCGGTTCTTCTTTGTGATGCGTTCCATCGACAGCCAGCTGGACTTCGATCTGGACCTGGCTAAGAAAAAATCCAACGATAACCCCGTGTTCTATGTGCAGTATGCCCATGCCCGGATCTGCAGCATTATGCGGCAGGTGGCGGAAGCCGGTATCGAGGTGCAGGGGAAGGGTGATTACAAACTGTTGACGGAACCGGTGGAAGTGGACCTGATTAAAAAACTGGGTGAATATCCGGAGATGCTGGCAACGGCGGCAAAGGAACGGGCGGTGCAGCAGGTGGCCCACTATGTGTACGACCTGGCGGGACTGTTCCATTCCGCATATAACCAGTGCCGCATTCTGGGCGTCAATGAGGATCTGCAGCAGGCGCGGCTGGCCATGGTCATTGCAGTGGGACATGTAGTACGGCATGCACTGTCCATTTTGGGCGTATCCGCTCCGGAAAAAATGTAACATACTGCAGGAAATTCGTGCACATTTCACAGATTTTGAAAGCCTTAAAATTTTGACTTGAGTTTCCCTGGTTTTATTTTTATAATAAAAGGTAAGTATAGTTAAGAAAATTAAATATAAAAATAGTGTTTTTCATTGCAGGCGGGAGCTTGGGCGGCTGATGGGCGGTCCGCGAAAAAGCAGGGCATCATTCCGCCGGCAGAAGAACAGACAACTGATTAGAAGGGACGGGTACAGTTCAATGGCAACAAAGTACATTTTTGTAACAGGCGGCGTGGTTTCTTCTCTCGGAAAAGGAATTACGGCAGCTTCTCTGGGACGTTTGCTGAAGAGCCGGGGCTATAAGGTTACGGTACAGAAATTCGATCCTTATATCAATATCGATCCGGGAACCATGAGTCCGTATCAGCACGGTGAAGTGTTCGTGACGGATGATGGAGCGGAAACGGATTTGGACCTGGGCCATTATGAACGGTTTATTGATATCAACCTGTCCAAAAGTTCCAACGTGACTACCGGTAAAATTTACCAGTCCGTTATTACAAAAGAACGCAGGGGTGATTATCTGGGCGGCACGGTGCAGGTCATTCCTCATATTACCAACGAGATTAAATCCCGGGTGTTCCGTGTCGGCAACAATGACAACGCGGATTTTGTTATTACCGAAATCGGTGGCACGGTAGGCGATATTGAAAGCCTGCCGTTCCTGGAAGCTATCCGTCAGGTAAAAAAGGATGTGGGTAAAAACGATGTACTGTACATTCATGTTACGCTGGTTCCCTATATCGGCGCGGCGGGTGAACTGAAAACGAAACCCACCCAGCACAGCGTCAAGGAACTGCGCAGTATCGGTATTACACCGGATATTCTGGTGTGCCGAAGCGAGCATCCCATGTCCGAGGACATGATCGCTAAGCTGGCCATGTTCTGCGATGTGGACAAGGAAGCGGTCATCCAGAACCTGACAGCCAAAAGTATTTATCAGGTTCCGCAGCTATTGGAAGAGCAGCACATGGATGACATCGTGCTGCAGAAACTGGATATGCCTTTGAAACCGAAAGATATGTCCGGCTGGCATGATATGGTTGCGCGTATCCTGAAGCATTACGACCGGAAAGTGACCATTGCGGTGGCCGGCAAATATGTGGAACTGCAGGATGCTTATATCAGTATTACGGAGTCATTGAAACATGCGGCCCTGCATAATGAGGCGGAACTGGATATCCGCTGGGTGAATGCGGAGAAAATCGAAGCCCCGGGCACAGATTTGGACAAAGTCTTCGAAGGGGTGGACGGTATTCTGGTACCCGGTGGTTTCGGAGACCGGGGCATCGAGGGCAAAATTTCTGCCGTACGTTATGCCCGGGAGCATAAGATTCCATTCTTCGGCATCTGCCTTGGCATGCAGTGTGCTGTCATCGAGTTTGCACGGAATATCTGCGGCATGCAGGACGCCAACAGCAGCGAATTTAAAGCGGAGGTTCCGGCGGTCATCGATCTGATGCCGGATCAGGTGGATATTGAGGACAAGGGCGGCACCATGCGGCTGGGCCTGTACCCCTGCAAAGTTTATCCCGATACCTTGACGGATAAGGCCTATGGCCAGCCTCTTGTATATGAACGCCATCGCCATCGTTACGAATTCAATAATGAATATCGGGATGTACTGACGAAAAATGGTCTCGTGCTGGGCGGCATTTCACCGGACAACCGTCTGGTTGAAATTGTGGAGCTGCCCCAAAGCGAACATCCCTGGTTCCTGGGCTGCCAGTTCCATCCTGAATTCAAGTCCCGTCCTACAAAAGCCCATCCGCTGTTCCGTGATTTCATCGCGGCGGCGCTGCAGTATAAGAAATAAGCAAGTTTTACCCTCACTCTGAAATCTTTTCGGGGTGAGGGTGCTTTTTTTGTAGACACTGAAGTTGGGATTTATCGTTTTTTGAATTGGCGACAGTAATATGGTAAAATAATTACAACGTTCATATTGGGAATAGTGAAGCGGAGAAAGTGCGCAATCATTATGCTGCAGGGCTGTGACAGAGGAGGACATCATGAGAATCAGGCGTGCTTTTCAGAATGCTGTTCATATTTTGACAGTATTTACTCTTATGACCTGTGGGGGCGTAGTTCAGGCGATGGAAAAAGAAAACGATGTACGGGAAATTCCGTTTTCTTCGATAGAAGGTGTACGGATCGGTAATGCCCAGGATGACGTGGCCAAAACCGGTGTGACCGTTCTTTGTTTTCCGGCAGGAGCAAAGACCGGGGTGGATATCAGCGGTGGCGGTCCGGCGTCCCGGGAGACCCCAGTGTTAGATCCCACGAAAGAAAATATCGGAATCCATGCCATTGTTCTTTCAGGCGGCAGCGCTTACGGACTGGCGGCCGCTGATGGTGTGATGCAATGCCTGGAAGAACATGATATTGGCTTTGATACCGGTTTTGCGCGGGTTCCGCTGGTGGTGCAGAGTTGTATTTTCGACCTTTCCTACGGCAGCGCCAATGTGCGCCCGGACAGAAAAATGGGATATGATGCCTGTCTTGATGCCTTGAATAAGGGCAAAGCGGTCAGCGGCTCTACAGGCGCGGGTACCGGTGCGACGGTAGGCAAAATGTGCGGCATGGGACAGTCTATGAAATCGGGTATTGGTTATCATGCGGTGCAAATCGGGGAACTGAAGATGGGCGCTGTGGTGGTGTTAAATGCGCTGGGAGATGTATATTCTGTGGAAACCGGGAAAAAGATCGCCGGCCTCATGAACCGGGAGCGCACCTTGTTCCTGGACAGTGTTGCCGAGTTGTACCGCATTTCGCAGCCATCGGATTTATTTACCCGAACCAACACTACCATCGGAGCCATTGTTACTAACGGAAACTTTGATAAAGCGGAGCTGACGATGATTGCAGGGCAGACAAGAAACGCGTATGCCCGCGCGATTAAACCGGTGGGTACCATGGCTGACGGGGACACCGTGTATGCCGTATCGTGCGGCAAGCCGGTGCAGGCAGATGTTAACATGGCGGGAACGCTGGCGGCAGAAGTCATGGCCAAAGCGATAGAAAAAGCGATCATTGCATCCCGGATGGATGATAAGGAATATCTTTCCCATTGTCTGGGCCTGCCTGCAAAGGATAAATAAAGGTGCAAC
>JAFSOW010000215.1 GCA_017443165.1 Acidaminococcaceae bacterium
GAAGAGGAATTATAGCGCAATCAGTGTTTCCCTGAAATTTTTGGTATTTTATGAATTTGATTTATGAATTATAAAACAGGAGGAAAGCATGGAAATTATAGCTTCACTTGGCTCATTGGCGATTGGCGTAATCATATTGTATGTCATTGTCAAACTGCTGGCGCTTCCCTTCAAACTGGTATGGAATGGTATCATCGGGGCCATTATGCTGTGGCTGGCGAATCTGCTGGGCGGCACGCTGTTTGGCGTGACAATCAATATTACCATTATCAAGGCTCTAATTGCCGGTTTCTTTGGCATCCCCGGAGCGGCGGCAGTTATTGTGTGGGATTTGTTTGTAAAATAAACAGGTATTGACAATGAAAAATTTGCATGCAATCGCTGCATGGATTCAACAGGAGACCAGTGCCCGCCGGCCCCGTCTGGATAAGACGGGGGTAGTGATGCGGACGGCTTCGGTTCTCCTGTTGTTGCTTCCCGGCAGGGAAGGCCCGGAACTTCTGTTTGAAGTCCGGTCCTCCAGACTGGGGTGGCAGCCAGGCGATATTTGTTTCCCGGGCGGACGCAGGGAAAACAGCGACCGGAATTTTGCGGCGGCGGCGGTACGGGAAGCTTCCGAGGAACTGGGTATCCCTTACGGGGATATCCGGCTTTGCGGTACGCTGGATTTTTTTGCGGCCCATAATGGTTTTATGGTGTATCCCTTTGTGGGTATTTGGAATCCGGCGGATGGTGTTTTATCCGGTGACGCCGTGTATCAAACATGGAATTTTAACAAAGATGAAGTCGCGGAACTGTTCACGGTTCCGCTTTCCTGGTTCCTGAAAAACAAGCCCCGTATCGGCACGGCCCACATTCAGGTCACCCGCAAGGATGATTTTCCCTTTGAACTGGTACCCCATCTGGATCCCCACAAGGATTTCCATCAGGAGTATGAAATTTACTTTTACCAGTACGGGGATAAGGTGATATGGGGTATGACAGCGGCTATTTTACACAGCTTCCTTGACAGATTCGGAAAGGGGTTAGCAGACTTTGCGTAAAATCTTTTTTCTTATGATATTATTGATTGTGGGATTCCTGAGCGATTTCTCCCTGTTCGACAGCCTTGAGCGTTTGGATTTGCTTTCCGGCAAAAAGAATATTGTGGTGATGGGCTGCGATATCCGCAAGGACGACGCGGGGCGCAGCGATACCCTGTTTGTCGTAATGCTGGATAAAAGCAAAAAAAATGCAGCCCTGCTGTCTGTTCCCCGGGATACCCGGGTAAAGATCAAAGGACATGGCTGGGATAAAATCAACGCTGCCTTTGCCTACGGAGGCCAGAAACTGACCCGGGAGACCGTACAGGATTTTCTGGGAATCAAACTCAATAACTATGTCGTAGTGGACTTCCAGGGATTTAAAGGTCTGGTAGATGCCGTGGGCGGCGTGGATATCAATGTGGAAAAACGCATGTATTATTACGATCCCTATGACGGTTTTGAGATCGATTTGAGACCCGGAATGCAGCATATGGATGGAAAAACTGCCATGCAGTATGTCCGTTACCGCGATGAAGAAGGCGATATCGGGCGCATCCGCAGGCAGCAGAAATTTTTGATGGCTTTGTACAAGCATATAGCGTCGAAGAATATCATTGCCAAAATACCCGGTATTTCCAAACAGATCATGTCCATGGTCAAGACGGATCTTTCCCTGAAGGAAATGGTGGAACTGGGCAATGTAATGCGTGACATGGTGGAAAAGGACGGTCTGAAGATGTCTATGGTCCCGGGTGAGCCGGAATATATTGACGGCATCAGTTACTGGATCCCGGACATTCCGAAGATGCGCCAGAAAATGGCAGATATGCAGGGCGTTAAAATATCAGAAAAATTTAATGAGAATACCAAAAAGCTGGAGCAGGAATATAAAAATTCCGCGAAATAATAAAAGGAATTTTACATGTCCGCATAATGTGAACATTTGTAATAAAAAAAGCTCTAAAGTTTTTTCGAAGAAGTACTTTTTCTGAATTCTAAACCAGTAGTGCAAACCTTGAGGGTTATAGCTTGAAGTATCTTTTCTTTTGTGGTATAGTATAAATACAATCAAACAGCCCCTCATTTGGCCCTTCTCGCAAGGGCTTTTTTTTCGCGCTAAATTTGAACGTTAAGAGACTAACGGCGGGCAAGAACTTGCCCGCCGTTAGTCTTTTTAACGTTTTCTATTTGTTCTTATTTTCCGGCACTTTCTTTAAAGACAGCCCGATCCGTCCCCGGGCTTCGTCTATGCTGATGATCATCACGTCTACGATGTCTCCGGTGGAGACAACATCCAACGGATGTTTGAAACGGCGGTTGGAAAGCTCCGAACGGTGAATTAGCCCGTTGATCTTCAGCCCGATGTCTACGAAGCAGCCAAAGTCCACTACGTTGCGGATGGTTCCTTTGACAATGGAACCAATCTGCAGGTCGCTGAGTTTTGTCACATTTTTCCGGCTCAGGGGCGCGGGGGAATCTTCCCGGGGATCCCGGCCCGGCTTGGCCAGGGCCTGGAGGATATCGGTAACGGTGGGAAGACCGGCCTGCAGATGCTCCGCAATCCGTTTCGGATCCGCTTTGGCGGCAGCTAACTGTACGGCAGGGCTGCCGCTGTTTTCTTTTTTGCAGCCCAGTTCTGTCAGTATTTTCTCTGTCAGTTCATAGCTTTCCGGATGGACCGGCGTATTGTCCAGCGGATTAGTTCCGTTGGCAATACGCAGGAAGCCGGCGCACTGGGTAAAGGCGGCCGGACCTAAACGTGGCACTTTCAGCAGCTCTTTGCGATTGCGGAAGCGCCCGTTTTCGTTACGGTAGGCTATAATATTTTTGGCTACGGCGCTGCTGACGCCTGCTACATAGCTTAATAATGCAGGGGAGGCGGTGTTCAGTTCCACACCCACATGGTTTACGCAGCTTTCTACTACATCGCCTAACGCGTTGCCCAGTTCCTTCTGGTTCACATCGTGCTGGTACTGGCCTACGCCGATGGCTTTCGGCTCGATTTTGACCAGCTCGGCCAGAGGATCCTGGATGCGCCGGGCGATGGAAACGGCGCCCCGGAGAGAA
>JAFSOW010000216.1 GCA_017443165.1 Acidaminococcaceae bacterium
GTACGATTACTGCGCCGGCATGGGTGTCAACGTAGCCCTCAGCGACGTATTCGCCAGAGGCGGCGAAGGCGGCGTGGAACTGGCCAAAGAAGTGGTTGCCCTGGCGGAAAGCGGCATGGCCCGCTTCAAACCGGTATACCCGCTGGATATGCCGCTGCGTAAAAAAGTGGAAACCATCGTGAAAGAAATTTACGGCGGCGACCGGGTGGAATTCCAGGCCAAAGCGGCCCAGGCCCTGGACCAGTATGAAAAAGAAGGCTACGGCGATCTGCCGGTCTGCATGGCCAAGACCCAGTACTCCCTGTCGGATAATCCGGCCCTGTTAGGCGCTCCCTCCGGTTTCACCGTGAACGTGAAGAACGCCAAGATCAGCGCCGGCGCCGGCTTCATCGTCATTTACACCGGCGATATCATGACCATGCCGGGCCTGCCCAAAAAACCGGCCGCGGAAAACATTGATGTAACGGATGAGGGCAAGATCAGCGGACTGTTCTGATGATTGCGTCTTGAAAAAGGAACAGACGAACTGGCGGACTTTCCCTGTAATCAGGGAATCGTGGTGACGGAATAAAAATGAGACCGGCAGATACACCTGTCGGTCTCTTGTTATCGAAAGGGAAATACACATGGACACACTGGTGATGAGCGGCCGCCCTGTGGCGGATGCATATAAAGAACAAATCAAAGAAAAAGTGGAAGCCGCCGGCAAGGCAGGCAAAAAAGTTACCCTTGCGATTGTTACCGTGGGGGAGGACCCCGCTTCTTTTGTTTACCGGAACCGGCTGGTAAAGATGACCGAAAGCCTGGGTATCGGCAGCCGCTGTGTGGAACTGCCGGGAACCGCAACTACAGCGGAAGTGATTGCGGCCGTCAGAAGTTTGAATGAAGACCCGGAAATCGCCGGCATCCTGCCCATGATGCCCATGCCGAAGCAGGTGGACGGAAAGGCGGTTGGCGCCGCCCTTGCCCCGGAAAAAGACATGGACTGCCTGAACCCGGCTAACGGAGGGGCCCTGCTGATGGGCGAAGGCCGCTGGGCTGCCTGTACGCCCCGGGCCTGCATGGCGATACTGAAATTTTATAAGATCCCGCTGGACGGAAAGCACGCGGTGGTGCTGGGCCGCAGCAACGTAGTAGGAAAACCGGTGGCGCTGCTGCTGCTGCAGGAAAACTGCACCGTCACGGTCTGCCATTCCCATACAAAAAACCTGCCGGAGTTAGTGCAGCAAGCGGATATCGTGGTGGCGGCCATCGGCAAAGCCGGTTTTGTCACCCCGGATATGGTGAAACCCGGCGCGGTGGTCGTGGACGTGGGCATCAATGTGACGGAAAACGGGATTGTTGGCGACGTAGCGCCGGAAGTGGCGGAGAAGGCCGCGGCCTTTACCCCGGTGCCCGGCGGTGTCGGCGTGGTCAGCAACGTGATGATGATGGACGCGGTGGTCCGGAATCTGTAAGGTGAAATGTGATGCGTAAGCTTTACGGGGTGGCGGCCCTGGTCTTTACCGGTTTTATTTTTTACAATTCCAGCCTTCCCGCGCCGGTCAGTGATGAAAACAGTTATTATTTCGTGAACCTGGTTGCCGGGATCAATGCCTTCCTGGATAAACCGGTGCCGTTGGAGGAAATGAATCACTATATCCGCAAAACGGCGCATTTTACAGAGTACTTTGTGCAGGCGCTGTTGTTGTGCAATGCGTTTCAGACTGACCGGGCAGACCGTAAGAACTCCCACAGCTGCATCCTGCTCCTGTCGCTGATGACAGCGGTGCTTGACGAATATATCCAGCTGTTTTCACCGGGACGGAGCGGCCAGGTGACGGATATCATGCTGGACTTTTCAGGCGCCTTCACCGGCTGGCTGGCCTATCAGCTGTGGAAATGGATAAAACGGTCAGGCTGCGGAAGTGAAATAATTTAAAAATAATAAAATAGAATAAAAAAGCAACGCCGGGAAATACATCGCAAAACTGTTCCCGTTTGCTATTTCATGGATTCATTCGCCTGTGGCTTCGAAACTCGGGCTTCGCCCTCAGACAGTCTCGCCACAGCCGGCTCATTTCATCTCATGAAATTTCGCAAATGCTCACAATGTTTTGCTTATGTATTCCCCGGCGCTGTTTTTTTTAACTAACGATTATTGCTTTTTAAATTCCGATTATTACTCCGCCGCCATGTCCGTGATGGTGCCGGCCGTGGCCCCAGCCGAAGCCGATCCCGATGCCGATAGGCCAGCCTCCGCCGGAAGTCCGGTTTTCTTCCAGTACCTGATCTTTTTCATCCATTACGGTGAAGCGGAGGGTCTTGCCTGCCGTAAAGCCGCCGATTTCCACTTCGGCCAGGATATCGGCCTTGCCTCTCGTTACACCGTAGACCCACTGCTGCCCCTTATCGTCGGCATCAATCCGGAGGGTATTCTCATTGAGGCTGGTCAGCGTCAGGTTATAGGGGATGTTGCCGGGAACCCGGATCAGCACTTTGCCTACGCCGTCCAGGGGTATCTTTCTGTAAGCCGGATAAATCTCCACCTTTTCCAGCAGTTTTTCCGTCGTGCCGTCCAGCAGCTCCGCACGGTTTTCCCCGGGGATGCGGCGGAAGATGCAGCTGTCATCTTTGGCCAGCAGGAAATCACCGGCAGTTTCCGAAGTGCCGGGGCGAAACGCTTTCACATGATAAAAATAATCCCCCGTCAGGGTTTTGTCCATGCGGTAGTCGTAATCGATCTGCGGAACCAGCCCCGTTTCTTCCGGGTTTATGTACAGCAGTCTTGCTACGGCTTTTTCCAGTTTTTTGCCGCTGGTAATATAATAATCGGACAGGGCCTTATCCTGCGCTGCCTTACGCACGGCGGCGGCTTTTTCCGCAGGCACGACGGCGCCGTCTTTATACGTTGCCGTGGCGGAATCTGCTTTCCGGATCTCCGCTGCGCCGGCACATACCGGAACAGCCAGTACTGCGGCAAGGACAGACAGTGTTACAAGGCGTGCGGCCATCTGTTTCCATTTTTTCATGGCAAGGAACCTCCCCTTCTGTATTTTTGTAGATTTTTAAGGAGACGAATGGATCAGTGTCCCCTTAACACCCGGATTTACTAACGCCTGAGCTTATTATTTATTATAATTATAAAATAAAATTTTGACAAATACATGGCAAAACCAAAGCTTCATATAAAAACTGAAAAGTAAAGGCGAAACGTGAAAACAAAAAGTGAAAGTAAAAAGTGAAAGTCCCCTGTTGTGTAACAGGGGACTTTGCATTAGGGGAGATAAGTGAACTCTTCTATAGTATTACTGTCCTTCAGAATCAGGCTGTTTCCGGGAATCTGATGAACCAGACGTTGTGCCGGTAATCAGTTTACGCCGGGATCATTTGGGGCCCTGGCCGTCCTGCGGTCCGCGGTGTCCTCTCGGGGCAGGCGCGCCCTGACCGGGGCCGGGGCCGAAACGGTGGTGCGCTTTTTTCCACTGTTCTTTTTCTTCCGGGGTCATCTGTTTCCATTTTTTCCAGAACGCTTCCATCCGTTCCTGCTGGCGTTTATCCCGCTCCAGGAAACGTTCTTTTTCTTCTTTGGTCATATTTTTGGTGCGTTCTTTCACCATCTTGTCATGTTTCTGTTTGAAGTACTCATGGCGTTCATCTTCCGTCATTTTAGCGATTTTTTCCCGCTCGGCTTTTTTCTCCGCCTGGCGTTTCTCAAAGACTTTCTTTTCGTCTTCGGTCATGTTTTTCATGCGTTCTTCGTTGACGCGGTGGATGAACTTTTCGGTCGCTTCACGCCGTTCCCGGTCAGACATGCTCTGCCAGTTGGCGAAGAACTGCTCCCGTTCTTTCGCTAACTGCTGGCGCTGCTCCTGGGTCAGTTTGCCGGGGCGGTGTTTCTTTTCGGCATGGAATTTGCCGTGGTGGGGACCGCGGAACTCACCGTCATGACGCGGGCCATGGCCGTGGTGTTTGTGCATGCCGTGATGCGGGCCGTGCCTGTGATGTCCGTCCTTGTGGAAGCCAAAGGGCGGCTGGCCTTTTTCCATATCCGGCGCCTGCTGTTCAATCTTGTTGTTGTAATCCAGTCCCTGCTGCTGGGTCGCGGCGTCTTCCGCTTCCGTTGCGGCAAAAGCGGAACCTGCCAGTAAAGTAGCCATTACGCCTGCAGCGACTAACGTCTTTTTCCAGTTCTTCATCATGTTCATCTCTCCTTCTCTTTTTATATTATGTGTCTTCAGAGCCTTCCAAGTCAAATTTTCTTAAATTGAACGGTCTTTCCGGAGGGCAGAATCTGCTGACGTATCCGGGCCGGACATTTCCCGTTCAAATTACCGATATATTTCCGGTTCGCCTTTATATTATAGCCCAGATATGGCAAAATCATGTTTTTTCCGGAACAAAACTATGTTTTTCTTTTTACAGGTTTTGTTGTATAATTAACATGTATAAGTGTCTTTGTAACGTTGCGACGGGGGGATTATATATGAATAAAGTATTGATCGCTGACGATAACGCGCAGATAACGAAGGTATTAAAGGACTATGCCGGCAAAGAAGGCTGGGGCAGTTATATTGCCTATGACGGAGACGAGGCCCTGCGCCTGTTCCGGGAGTTTTCCAGGGAGATTTCCATTGTTTTCCTGGACGTCATGATGCCGAAAAAGGACGGCTTTTCCGTTTGCAAGGCTATCCGGGCCATGTCCCAGGTGCCGGTGATCATGATCACGGCCCGGAGCGAGGACGCGGATAAAATCATGGGGCTGGACATCGGCGCGGACGATTATATCGTGAAACCCTTCAGCGCAGCGGAAGTCATGGCCCGGGCCCGGGCCATCCTGCGGCGCATCCCCCAGCAGGAGGAGAGCAAGTCCCGCAAACTGACCGTTGCCAACCTGACCATTGATATCGATAATTATATGGTGACCATTGACGATAACGAAGTGCCCCTGACCAAACGGGAAAAAGAACTGCTCTGGCTGCTGGCGTCCAATTCGAAAAAGGTCTTTTCCCGGGACAACCTGCTGGACAGCCTCTGGGGCTACGATTATTTCGGGGACAGCCGCACCGTGGATTCCCATATCAAACGGCTGCGGGCCAAGCTGGACGCGTATGAGCATCCCGGCTGGGCCGTGAAAACAATCTGGGGCGTAGGGTACCGTTTTGAAATAGCGGACAAGGAAACGGAAGGGCGCAAACCCTGACAGGAATTGCGCGCCGGTAACAAATATCCTGTGGTTTGAGCCGGTTTTACTGACGGCAGAATGGAGAAGGATATGTTTAAGAGTAAAATAGCTGCGAAGTTGGCGGCCTATTTTGCGCTGGCCATTTTAGTATTTGCTTTCGTCATGGCTTTTTCTTTCGGGCATTTTATCCGGGAGAACTTCATTGAGCGGCAGCAGCGCGGCCTGGCCTACCGGGCGGCCAGCGTGGCGGCCATTATGGGAGACAACCTGGAGCGCTCCCGTATGCGGGAAGCCAGAGAGAAGAACGCGGGAGAAACCGCCGTCCGTACGGCAGTCAATCCGGGCACCCTGCTGCGTTCCCGCCGGCTGATCGCCTATGTGAACATCATTACGGCGGACGATGTCTGGGTGGCCAATAAGAACGGCGATATCGAAATGCGGACCCACATCAAGGAAGGCGACGACATGAAAGAGGTGCCGCACAATGTCCGGGGCCGCGTGGAACATCACAACGGTCCCCAGGGCCGGGACATCCCTCCGGTTTTTGAAGGCACCACCACAGTCAATTCGCTGCCCCAGACGTACCGGGACATGTTCCGCAAGGGGTTTAAAGGCGAATCCGCCGTACGGGAAGAGTTTGACAAACGGATCAACGAGATGATGGTCCTGGCCACGGCTCCCATCTATGACAAAAACGGGGGCGTGGAAGGAGTCCTGATGCTGCGGGTACCGGTATTCGGACTGCAGCGCACCTTCCGTGAGGCGCTGGAGGTGTTCGGCGGCTGTCTGGTGCTGGCTCTGTTACTGGCGCTTGCGACAGCCTGGTTCCTGTCCATGAAGTTTACCAGACCGCTGAATACGATGAAAGATACCGCGGAAAAACTGGCGGCCGGGGATTACACGGCCCGGTGCTACATACAGCAGAATGACGAGATCGGCGAACTGGCCGCCACCCTGGACAGCATGGCGGGGCGGCTGGAAGAAGCGGACCGGGAAACCAGACAGACAGAAAAGATCCGGAAAGAATTCATCGCCAACATTTCCCACGAGCTGCGCACGCCGGTGACGGTGGTGCGGGGCAGCCTGGAAGCGCTGCGCGACAAAGTGGTGACAGAGCCGGCCGATGTGGCACGGTATTATGACACCATGTACGACGAGACCCTGTTCCTGCAGCGTCTGATCAACGACCTGCTGGACCTTTCCCGTCTGCAGAACGTGGACTTCCCCATGGATAAAGAGCCGCTGAACTTCTGCGAAGTGGTGCAGGGCGCAGTCCGCAGCGCGCGGCATCTGGCCCGGGAGAAAAATATTACGATCCACTGTGAAACAGATACACCGATATATAAGATGACCGGCGATTTCGGCCGGTTGAACCAGATGCTGATGATCTTCCTGGACAACGCCGTGAAGTTCAGCCCGGAAAACAGCAGCGTGGAAGTAAAACTGGCGAACCGCCGCCTGACCATCGCCGACCACGGCCCCGGCATCAAATCGGAAGACCTGCTGCATGTGTTTGACAGGTTCTATAAGACCCGGGGTGAAAACAATAAAACCGGAAGCGGACTGGGCCTGGCCATTGCCAGGGAAATCGCGGAGCGGCATGTAATCGCCCTGAGTATGCAAAGCGAGTACGGCAAGGGCGCCACGGCCGTGATGGAACTTCCGAAACCGGAAGAACTCACCGCGGAAGAAAAAGCGGAAATGGCATAAGAGGTCTGTATTATGGAATACGGATGCAGAGATAAAGTTGTTGTAATCAGCGGCGGTACCAGCGGCATCGGCCTGGCTGCCGCCCGGGCTTTCTGGCGGGACGGGGCCATAGTGAGCATCGTCGGCAGGGACAGCGCAAAAGGAATGAAAGCGCTGGCTGCCATTGCCGGCTGTAAGGACCCGGAGGCCGCGGTGTTCCCCGGGCTGCCTGAAGGGACAGATACGCTCAGCGCGGCAGAGGGCCTGGCAGGAGACGGATCCGGAACGCGGGACAGTTCCGTGCCGGGCACGACGGAAGAACTGGCAAGGCTGCGTTATATCCGGGCTGATGTAACAAAGCCGGCGGACTGCCGCATGGCTGCGGCCATAGCGGCTTACTACGGGAAAGACCGCATCGATATCCTGGTGAACAGCGCCGGGATGTATCAGGAAAAACGGATAGAGAATATTTCGGTGGCAGACTATAACCGTATCATGGACGTGAACGTAAAAGGAACCCTGCTCATGATTCAGGCCTGCCAGCCGTACATGCTGCCCCATGGGGAAACGGAAACCGGGGCGGCTGAGGAAACCGGAAGCGCGGCAGAAGAAATGGCTGTCGCAGGCAGCGCCGGCCCCGGAACGGCGCAGGACCGCTGTATCGTCAATATAGCCAGCGATGCAGGCATCGGCGGAAATTACGGCTGCCCGGTGTACTGCGCGTCCAAAGGAGCGGTAGTGTCCCTGACCAAAGCACTGGCGCTGGACTTTGCGCCGGACATCCGGGTCAACTGCATCTGCCCGGGGGATGTGGACACGCCTTTGCTGACAGCCCAGCTGGCGGCAGCAAAGGGCGGTTACACGAAAGAAGAAATGGGAGACGGCTATCCGCTGGGGCGCATTGCGGCAGCGGAAGAAGTGGCCCATGTGATCTGCAGCGTGGCATCGCCGGCCAATTCCTTTATGACGGGAGCTGTTGTTCCCGTAGACGGCGGGCTGACCGCGATGGGATAAAGGAAAAGCAGGCTGGAGCGACGGCTGAAGCGACAGGAAAATACATCAGTAACTCTGAAAGCTGGAGGGATGATCATGGATAAAAACCGGCCGGTCGGCGTGATCGATTCCGGGGTAGGAGGACTCAGCGTATTACGCGCGCTACAAAAGACCATGCCCCATG
The DNA here is from genome assembly GCA_017443165.1 of Acidaminococcaceae bacterium. Lineage (GTDB taxonomy): Bacteria > Bacillota > Negativicutes > Acidaminococcales > Acidaminococcaceae > Succiniclasticum. The sequence goes on from JAFSOW010000216.1 coordinate 8,031, forward strand.
AGAAATTTTTATATCTGGGAGACACAGCCCGGGCCCCTTACGGCACCCGCAGCCGGGAGACCATCACCGCCTTTGTGGCGCAGATGACGGACTGGCTGGAGCAGAACGGGATAAAGCAGCTGGTTACCGCCTGCAATACCATAACGGTGCTGGGAACTGACGTGATCCGGGGCGCCCATTCGTTTCCTGTGATCGGCATGTCCAAAGCGGTAAAGGAAGTCCTGGAAGTTACCAGAAACAAACACATCGGCCTGATGGCTACGGACTTTACGGTAGGCACCGGAGCGCACCGCAGGGAGATCCGGGCGGCGGACCCTGCTGCGCAGCTTTACGGGGTGGGGTGCACGAAATTTGTGCCCCTGATCGAGGGCAACCGTTTCGGCAGCCCGGAACTGAAGGAAGCCATCAATGAATACGCCGACGCCCTGAAAGCAAAAGAAGTGGATACGGTCATCCTGGGCTGTACCCATTACCCCTTTGTCAGGGAGTATCTGCAGGAAGCTTTCGGTCCGGGGGTGACCATTATCGACCCGGCAGAGGCGACAGCCCGGCAGGCCAAAGCGGAGCTGGAAGCAATGGGGCTGCTCCGGACAAAAGGAGAGGGCAGCTGCACGATCTGTTTTACCGGTGATATGGGGCTGGGGAAACGGCTGGCAGAGCGGATGCTGGACCCGGCAGCCTGCGAATTTAAACAGGTGAAACTGTAGACTGACGGATAATTTTCATAAATCCGGCACAATTTTATCCGTTTTGCGGGTTTTTATATGTTCGAAGGCATAAAAACGTGCTATAATAATAAGAGTGGTTTCATGGGAGTACTTTTAAATTTTTGTCAGTATTTTAATTAACATAAACTACAAATCACAAAGGTGGTGAGATGTGCATGTCAATGTTAGATGATATCAAGGCGGCGGAAGCAGCAGCTGCGCAGGCAAAGAAAGAAGCCGCCCTGACGAGTCGCAATCTCCTGCGGGACGCGGAGGAGGCAGCAAACCAACAGGCCGCTGCCATGATCACCGAGGCCCGCGCCGCTGCCAAGCAGACCGTTGCCAAGGCTGAAGCGCATGCCAGGGTCAAGGCAAAAGATCTGGTGGCAGAACGGGCAAGGGCAGACAGCGCCGTGGCGGCCGCCGCGGAGGCGAAACTCCCGGAGGCTGTTGCGTATATTGTAGAAAGGGTTGTGGTTTAGTATGCTGATAGCAATGAAAAAGGCGACGCTCTTCGCGCTGAAGGAAGACCGCGACGCCATTTTGCTTGCGCTGCAGAAAGACGGCAACATCATGCTCATTTCGGAAGGCGACAAAACCCAGACGCTCGAAGGAGCGGACAAGGTGGGCGACCAGATTGCCAAAGCAAAGGACGCCCTGAAATTTGTCGACCTGCACGGGAAAAAAGATTCCATGTTTGCCTCCCGGCTCCCGGTTTCCTACGACTCCTTCCTCCATGAATCGAAGGAAGGCTCGGATCTGGCGGACCAGATAGAGGCGCTTTCCGGCAAGATCATGTCCCTCAGGAATGAGGCATCGACCATGACGAGCCAGGTAGACGCCTTACAGCCGTGGACAGACCTGGATATTCCGCTGGAGCAGCTAGCGCCTACGGACACCAGCGTGTATTTCGCGGGGTATCTGCCGGAACTGGAAAAGGAAGCGTTCCTGGAAGATATCAAAGAGCTGGCGGCGGAGCCCATCGTGCTGAAAGAAGCACCGGAGGGACGCGCCATGCTGATCTTCTGCCTGAAAGAAGACGCAGCCCGGCTCAAGCATTTCCTCAAAGCGCATGATTTTACCGATGTTGTCTTTCCCAAGCGCACGGGACTGGTTTCGGAGATCGCCGTAGATCTTACGGAGGCCGCCCGGGTGAAAAACTTACGCGCCGACGAGCTGGAAGCGGAGGCCAAAAAGATAGCCGAAAGCAAGGCCGAGCTTCAGTTATATTACGACCAGCTGACGGCGAAAGAAGAACGCCTGGCCAATGGCGGTGTGGAGACCGAAAAGACCTTCTACATGGAAGGCTGGGTCCGGAACGACCGCACAGTCCAGGTAGAAAGGGCTATCCGGAGCGTGACGGACGCGTACCAGATCGAGTTCAACGATCCGGCCGAAGGCGAAATTCCGCCTACGGAAATGGAAAACAATTCCTTCGTAAAGCCCTATGAATCAGTTATCGAACTGTATTCCCGGCCCCAGGCGGGCAGCATTGACCCGGATTTCCTGATGGCGCCGTTCCATTTTATCTTCTTCGGCATGATGCTTTCGGACGCAGGCTACGGCCTGGTGCTCACAATCGGGCTCCTGATCGCCATGAAGCTGGTCAAGCCTCAGGGCTTTGCCGGCAAGCTGGGCATGGTCATCCTGTTCGGCAGCATCTCAACCGTCATCTGGGGCGCCCTTTTCGGAGGCTGGTTCGGACTGGAACTGCATCCGCTGCTCTTCGTGCCCATGAAAGAGCCGTTGAAGATGCTGGCTCTCTGCTTCGGGCTGGGTGTCCTGCACCTGGTCTGCGGCATGTTGCTGAAGGCCTACATGCTTATCCGGGACGGGGATGTCTTCGGAGCCTTCTGTGACGAAATCAGCTGGCTGATCATGTTCGCAGGCTTCTTCTGCATGGCCTTTGTACCGGGACCGGTCGGCAAATATCTGGCCCTGGCAGGCGCCGCCATCATCGTGCTGACGGGCGGGCGCGACAAGAAAGGCATCCCGGCCAGACTGATGGGAGGCCTGCTCAGCCTCTACAACATCAGCGGGTACATGAGCGACCTGCTGAGCTACTCCCGAATCTTTGCGCTGGGCCTGGCCACGGGCGTTATCGCCATGGTTATCAACACCATTGCCCAGATGCTCATGGAGGCGGGACCGGTTGGCACCGCCGTAGCCGTGCTGGTGCTTCTGGGAGGCCATCTGTTCAATATCGTCATCAACGTACTGGGCGCCTTCGTACACAGCAGCCGTCTGCAGTACATCGAGTTCTTCGGCAAGTTCTATGAAGCCGGCGGCAAGGCGTTTGTTCCCCTGGCTATCAGAAC
>JAFSOW010000217.1 GCA_017443165.1 Acidaminococcaceae bacterium
CGTTACTTTTGAAAGGGCGTCTCAGCCCGTCTTGCGCTTACATTTGTCTTTACGTCAGCTTCACACTCTCTTCGCCAGTTTTAAAAAGGCTTCGTAGCCCCGTCTGGCTTCGTAAATGTCTGCTTTGCTGGTGGCTTCCCAGGGCGCGTGCATGCTCAGCACCGGTACGCCGCTGTCGATTACGTTCATGCCGTACAGCGCCATGATGTAGGCAATGGTGCCGCCACCGCCCAGGTCTACCTTGCCCAGCTCTGACATCTGGAAGTTGATCTTTTCCCTGGCAAAGATATCGCGGATGTGGGCGATGTACTCCGCGTTGGCATCGTTGGAACCGGATTTGCCCCGGGCGCCGGTGAACTTGTTCAGCACCAGGCCCTTACCAAAGAAGGCTACGTTCTTCTTGTCGAAAGCAGAGGCGTACAGCGGATCAAACGCGCTGCTCACATCGCTGGACAGCATGGTGCTGTTAGCCAGCGTCCGCCGCAAAGCCAGGTTCGTGCCCTGCCCCAGCATCTCCAGCAGTTCCGCCACGGTGTTCTCAAAGAACAGGCTCTGCATGCCGGTGGCGCCAACGCTGCCGATTTCTTCCTTGTCTACCAGCAGGCAGCAGGTAGTGCGGTTCACATCCGTCACATCCAGCATGGCCTTGTAGGAACCGTACGCGCAGACCCGGTCATCCTGTCCGTAGGAGAGCACCATGCTCCGGTCAAAGCCCGCTTCCCTTGCGCGTCCTGCGGGCACCACTTCCAGCTCCGCGGAGAGGAAATCTTCCTCTTCCACGCCGAACTGCTTCTTCAGGATCGCCAGCACGCCTTTCTTGACGGCTTCCTTGTCGGCGGACTTTTTGTCCTCTTCCTTCACATTGCGGCCCAGTTTGACGGGCTGATTGCCCACAATTACATCCAGGGCTTCCCCTTCCACTACCTTAGCCGCGTTTTTCGTCATTTGGTCCTGGGCCAGATGGATCAGCAGATCGGAAACGAAGAACACTGGATCTTCCGGTTTCTCACCTACAGCTACTTTTGCCACAGTACCGTCCTTTTTGGCGATAACGCCGTGGATCGCCAGGGGAATCGTCACCCACTGGTACTTTTTGATGCCGCCGTAGTAATGGGTATCCAGCAGGGCAAAACCGCCGTCTTCGTACAACGGGTTCTGCTTCACATCCATGCGGGGGGAATCGATGTGAGCCCCTAAAATATTCATGCCGTTCTCAATGGGCTCTTTGCCGATGTTGAACATGGCGATGCCCTTTTTCATATTGATACGGTACACCTTGTCCCCGGCCTTCAGCTTTTTGCCTCCGGCAATCAGCTCGTCCATGTCTTTGTAACCGGCAGCTTTCATTTCCTCAAGAATGATTTCCACACATTCCCGCTCGGTTTTGCCGTTGCTGAGGAAATCCAGATAACCCTTGCAGAATTCATGGCAGGCCTTAACCTGCGCGGCAGAATACTTTTCCCACGTGCTTTTGTTTTCCAATCTGTGTCGTCCTTTCTGTTTACTAGTTATTCTCTCTCAGCGCTTCCGTTTGAACCGCGGCTCATAGCCCCGGCTTTGGATAAAGGCCAGGGTATCTCCGGTATAGATCAGCGGTACCTGCTGCAGTTCCCGGACAGTACGACTGCCCGTCAGCACCATGATGTCCTTCAGGTCGGCAATCACGTCCTGCAGATATGAAACGGCTGCCTCATCCCCCTGCTGCAGCAGCACTGCCAGGATGTTGCCGCTCATGGCAACCGCGTCCGCCCCCAGAGCAATAGACCTGGCTGCATCCAGACCGCCGCGGATGCCGCCGGACGCGATCAGCGTGTCCCAGGGCCGCAACCCATGGGCCGCATCGATGAGACTCCAGGCCGTAGGGATCCCCCACTCCGCAAACTTCTCATAGCGCTTTGTTTTGCCCCGGGCTGCTTCAATCGCCGCGAAGCTGGTACCGCCGCACCCCGCGATATTGAAACATGTGAAGCCCACTGCCTGCAGCTCCCAAATCTGTTCCGCGGCCATGCCGCAGCCGGTTTCTTTAATAATTACGGGAACCGGCACACAATCCTGCAGACGTGACAGATTACCGGGGATCCGGGAAAACGTTTTGTCCCCCTCGGGCATGATCAGCTCCTGGGCAACGTTTAAGTGAATCTCCAGGGCATCGGCAGCAATCATATCCACGGCGGCTTTCGCTTCCTCCGGAGACACAAGGGCGCTTACATTGGCAAATAAAATGCCCTCCGGATTCTCTTCCCGGACCACTTTGTAAGTGTCCGCGTAATGCCCCTCTTTCAACGCGCCATACTGGGAACCTACCGCCATGGCCACTCCGGCAGTTCTGGCCACCGCAGCCAGCCTGCGGTTGATTTCCTTTACCTCCCGGGCGCCGCCGGTAATGGCATCGATAAACACCGGAACCGGCAGTTTCAGGCTGCCGATCCTTGTACTGATATCCACTTTATCCGGATCCACAGGGGTCAGGCAATTGTGAAGAAACCGGACATCTTCCAGCCCGGTTCCCCGGTTCACGCCGCCTGATTCCAGCGCGTACCGGATATGATCTAACTTACGTTGCTCCCGTGTCATAAAAAACCTCTGTTAAACCAAAAAAGAGGACGGAATAACTCCGTCCTCTGCGATGCAGGATTATTTCTTGAGACCTTCCAGCTGTTCCGCCATAGCATTATTGGAGAAGTTATCTTCCGTATTGCCATCCATATAAGCTTTCATTTCCGCTTTTTCTTCATCTTTTTTCGCGCGGGTCAGGGACAGGCCGATCTTGCGTTTTGCCTGGTCGATCTTGATGATCATCGGGGTAACGACCTGGCCGATCTTCAGCACGTCTTCCGGTTTTTCCACGCGGGTGTCAGCCAGTTCGGAAACATGGATCATGCCTTCTACTTTATCATTCAGGCGCACCAGCGCGCCAAAGGGCAGGAAACGTTCTACGGTGCCTTCTACCGTGTCGCCTACCTGGAATCCGGCAGCAGCAGCAACCCACGGATCTTCCTGGGTAGCTTTGATGGACAGGGAAACGCGGTGGTTTTCTTTGTCAACTTTCTTGACAAATACTTTTACCATGTCGCCTTCCTTGGCAACGTCTTCCGCTTTCACGCTGCGGTCATAGGACAATTCGGTGTTGTGAACCAGGCCTACAAGACCTTCAATTACTTCTACAAACAGACCGAATTCGGCAACCTTTACAACTTTGCCTTCGTAAGTCTCGCCTTCCACGATTTCCTCGTAAGCAGCAGCTTCGCGGGCAGCGCGGGCTTCACGGGCGGCGGCGATACGGGCTTCCCGGTTCGCCAGCCATTCCTGATGCTTCTGGGCCTTTTCAGCCTTCAGCAGGTCGCGGCGGGAAACGACGATGCGTTTCTTTTCCGCGTTTACTTCGATGATTTCAGCTTCCAGTTCTTTACCAACATACGGGGTAAAGTCGTCAATGTGACGCAGTTCCACGTGGGAAGCAGGCATAAAGCCTTCCACGCCTTCCACCGCAACGGCCAGACCTACGACCTGTTTCGGTTTATCGGAATCTTTGTCGCGGCCGCGGGCTTTAATCACGCGCAGCACCGTAACGGTAGCCGGACGTTTTTCGCCTTCCGCCAGCGGTTCAACAGTCTTCCAGGCAGCTTCTTTTTCCGCACGGATCTTGGATAGGCGGATAAAATCTTCGGAAGTGGAGCCCGGTACTACGACCGCTTCCACTTCATCCCCAACTTTAACGGTGTCAACCAGTTCGTCCGGGTTAGCGTCCGCGGCCCAGTCAGCCCAGGCAATCAACCCTTCACGTCTATAGCCAAAAGAAATATAAACGCCTTCTTTATCTACCTGAATTACTTTGCCGGTAACGAGTTTGCCAGGGTGTACACCATAGCCTTCCATGCTTTCATCGAGCATAGCTTCGAATTCGTTACCCTCTACTTTGTTGATTTCCATGTTTTCCATCGCTTTGACAGCCTCCTTAATTATA
>JAFSOW010000218.1 GCA_017443165.1 Acidaminococcaceae bacterium
CGCCGCCACATCTTCCCTGGCGATGACCTTGTTGCCGATGGCCGCCTGTACCGGGATGGAGAACTGCTGGCGGGGAATCAGGCTCCGCAGCCGTTCCACCAGCCGGCGTCCCTGTACCTGGGCATTCTCCCGGTGTACGATGGCCGACAGGGCATCCACCGGATCGCCATTCAGCAGAATATCCACTTTCACCAGGTCGCTGGGCTTGTAACCGGACAGTTCGTAATCCAGGGAAGCATACCCCCGGCTGCAGCTTTTCAGCCGGTCAAAATAATCGTAAATAATCTCCGACAGAGGCAGTGAATAATGAATCATGACCCTGTCCTCATCCAGATAGGTCATGTTCTGGTATTCCCCGCGCTTTTCCTGGGACAGTTCCATGACCGCCCCCACATAGTCCTTGGGCACGATAATCGTCGCCGTCACATAAGGTTCCGATACCGTCGCAATAACCGTAGGATCCGGGAAGGCAGAAGGATTATCCACCAGTTCAATGTCGCCGTTGGTCTTGTCAATCTGATACACTACGTTAGGCGCGGTGGTAATCAGATCCAGTTTATACTCCCGCTCCAGCCTTTCTTTGATGACATCCATATGCAGGAGTCCCAGGAAGCCGCAACGGAAACCAAAGCCCAATGCGGTAGAGGTTTCCGGCTCAAACAGCAGGGCAGCATCATTCAAATGAAGCTTTTCCAATGCGTCCCGCAGATTATCGTAATCTGTATTTTCTACCGGATACAGACCACAGAACACCATAGGCGTAGCTTTCCGGTAACCCGGCAGCGGCTCGTCCGCCGGATGGGCGGCGTCCGTAACCGTATCTCCCACCCGGGCCTCGCCCACCGTTTTGATAGCGGCCGCCAGAAAACCTACTTCACCGGCAGTCAGCACATCCACATTAACGGGAGCAGGCTTGAACACGCCTACCTCTGTAACTTCGTAAGTGGCGCCAGTTGCCATCATCTCGATTTTCATGCCTTTTCGAATCGTTCCGTCATAGATACGCAAATATAAAAGCACACCTTTGTAGGAATCAAATTTGGAATCAAACACCAGCGCCTTTAACGGTTTGTTGTCGTCACACACCGGCGCGGGAATCCGTTCCACAATCGCCTCCAGGATATCTTCTACCCCTTCACCGGTCTTGGCGCTGCAGAGCACCGCCTCGCTGGCATCGATGCCGATGACGTCTTCAATTTCCTTACGGACTTTATCCGGATCAGCGCTGGGCAAATCAATCTTATTGATGACCGGGATGATCTCCAGATTATTATCCAGTGCCAGATAGGTGTTGGCCAGCGTCTGGGCTTCGATGCCCTGACTGGCGTCAATGACCAGCAGCGCCCCTTCACAGGCTGCCAGGGCGCGGGATACTTCATAGTTAAAATCCACATGGCCCGGCGTATCGATAAAATTCAGCATGTAATCTTCGCCGTTTTTGGCGCGGTAGATGCTTTGCACAGCCTGGTCCTTGATTGTAATGCCCCGTTCCCTCTCCAGATCCATGGAGTCCAGGATCTGCTCTTCCATCTCGCGCTTGGACAAGGTGCCGGTCATTTCAATCAAACGGTCGGCCAGGGTCGACTTGCCGTGATCAATATGGGCAATAATTGAAAAATTTCGGATGTGGTCTTTCTGCATATAATCTGTGTGGCTTATGCCGTTCCTTTCTGTAAACAGTGTTATCTTCAAAGCAGACTTCCACTCGCCGGAAGAGAAGCATTATTATGCAGTTCCTCACGGCTTATCATGCCTGCCGGTTCTTTATTGTTTCTTAGTTATTATATACGATAATCAAAATTTATAAAAGAAATATTTCAGGAATTGCAAAATCATCTTGCATAAACTAAACTCACGTGGTAAAATACTCTGGTAAAAGTTATAGTAGGAGGTGAATCTGTTGCCTAACATTAAATCTTCTATCCGCAGCGTAAAGACCGACGCTGAACGCCGCGCTACCAACGCAGCCAAGAAAAGCGCCGTACGCACGGTTGCCAAAAAAGTAGAAGCTAAAGTTGCCGAAGGAAACAAAGCGGAAGCCGAAGTTACGTTAAAGAACGCTTCCAGCTTGCTGGATAAAGCGGCTCAGGACGGTGTTATTTCCAAGAATGCCGCTGCCCGCAAAAAATCTAAACTGGCTAAAAAAGTTAACAAGGTACAGTAATTGTTCCTGACAAAACATCCTGCTTACTGCGTAGGCAGGTTTTTTGTTTTACAGGGATGATCGGCAGCAAAAACTCCAGCGGACTGACTGGTACTGATCTGCCGCGCACATAAAAACACCCGCCTGAAAAACAGGCGGGTGTTTCATTACATACTGTATTATTTTGCCTTTTTCGTGGCTTTCTTTTTAGCCGGTTTTGTATTAACTGCCTCTTTGAAAGCTTTGCCAGCCTTGAACGCGGGAACCGTTGCTGCGGCGATTTTAATGGGCTTGCCGGTCTGCGGGTTCTTGCCGGTACGGGCAGCGCGTGCACGGGCTTCGAAAGTGCCGAAACCGATCAGCTGAACTTTACCTTTTTTGGCAACTTCAGCAATCACGTTTGCGGTGAGGGCTTTCAGAACCATTTCAACACATTTTTTGGGCATGCCGCTTGCTTCAGCGGTTGCAGCTACGAGTTCTTTTTTGTTCATGATGTACGCTCCTTTTCAAAAATATTGTGAGAGTGCATGACTACTGGGTTCAAAAATATAATATCAGTATTAATCAGTGTTTGCAAGGGGTAAAAGGGTTTTCTGCAAAAAATCTTCTATTTGTTATCCTTCTTATTGTTTTCCATGATCCGCTGCAGTTCCTGCATGAAGTTCTGCACGTCCGCAAACTGTCTGTATACCGACGCAAAGCGGACATACGCAATCTGGTCCGTCTTTTCCAGATGTTCCATAACCAGTTCCCCGATTTCCCGGCTGGTGACTTCCGACTCACCTTTAAGGCGCAGTTCCCGTTCAATCTCATGCGCAATGTCCTGCACAGTTTCCGTTGAAACGGGCCGTTTCTCAAACGCTTTCAGCAATCCGCCGAACAACTTTCCACCATCAAACAGTTCCCGGCGTCCGTCTTTCTTATTGACCACCAGCGGTGTTTCTTCATATTTCTCATACGTGGTAAAACGCCGGCCGCACTTGGGACACTCCCGGCGGCGACGAATAGACGCGCCGCTTTCAACGGAACGGGAATCGATTACCCGGCTGTCTTCAAAAGAACAAAACGGACATTTCATAGGTACACATTCCTTTCATCGACAGAGTAAAAACTGATTGGAGTCAGCAGCAGAATATAACAAAGCGGCAGTGTTACACTGCCGCATGGTTTTACGAAATACTCAGCGGATCCAGGGCGGAACCTCCGGAGTTGAACTGAACGGTGCAGGATTAATGATAGGTTTCGGTCCCGGTGCAGGAGCCGGCTGTACTGGCTTGGGAGCCGGTTTGGGAGCCGCAGGCCGCGGCGTAACTTTTGAGCCGGGCATCTTGATAGGCGCTTGTCCGGTCAATACCGGGTTCTTTCCGTTAAAGCCGGTAGCAATCACGGTTACGCGGATCTCGTCATCCAGTTTTTCGTCGATGACCGCGCCAAAGATAATATTGGCATCCGGATCCACTGCTTCCGTAATGATGTTCGATGCTTCCGTAACGTCAAACAGGGACAGATCTTTGCCGCCGGTAATATTGAACAACACGCCCCGGGCTCCTTCGATGGATGCTTCCAGCAACGGGCTCTTAATAGCTGCTTCCGCGGCTGCCACTGCGCCGTTTTCACCTTTGGCGGTACCGATACCCATTAACGCGGAACCTGCATTGGACATAATTGTCTTTACGTCCGCGAAGTCGGCGTTGATCAGACCGGGAACGGAAATCAAATCGGAAATGCCCTGAACGCCCTGACGCAATACATCATCAGCAATGCGGAACGCGTCCAGCATACTGGTCCTGCGGTCAATGACCTGCAGCCGGCGGTCATTGGGAATGGTAATCAGCGTATCTACACGGTCTTTTAAATTCACGATGCCGGCTTCCGCCTGATTCATCCGGCGTTTTCCTTCAAAGGAAAACGGCTTGGTCACTACACCGACAGTCAGCGCGCCGGCTTCCCGGGCGCATTCCGCCACAATGGGAGCCGCACCGGTTCCCGTGCCGCCGCCCATACCTGCAGTTACGAAAACCATGTCC
>JAFSOW010000219.1 GCA_017443165.1 Acidaminococcaceae bacterium
CAATGATGAATGGGTCAACATCTGGCGTCCACATCGCAATGGATATTGATAAAGACGGCAATTTTGTTGACGGCGATGGGAATGTTATTGTAAAACCCAAACCCACCGATTTGAAAGGCGTGACCTTTGGCGTGGCGGCGTTGCAGGGCGTAAGCCTGAAAAAAGGTGATACGGTAAACCTGATTGTGGACAAAAACGGTCTGACCACGGACAGCGCGCTGAAAACGGCAGACAGCGCCACGCTGGCCAAGGCAGAATTTTTGGCTCCCCATAATCTGGCAACCGACAGCCAATATGAACTGAGTATCAAAAAGAAAGATGAAACCACGATTATTACCACGGTGGACGATATTAAGGAAGTAACGCCGGAGCCCACACCGACTCCCGGGCCGAAACCAAAACCGGATTCTTCAGACCGTCTGAAGTCCCCTGTGGAAACCCGGATAGCGGCGGCATCACTGGTCAATGCCGGGGCCGATTTGCTGGCAGGTCAGGGCTTCCGGAACGCTGTGGATGCGGCGTCAGACAAGAAAGCTGACGGCGGATTCAATTCCTTTGTAGCCGTAAGCGGTTCTGATTTGCGGGAAGACAGCGGATCCCATGTGGACGTGAAGGGCATAAATATGAATCTGGGCTTTGCCCGGGAACTGACGAACAGTAAGGGCAAGCTGGTATTTGGTCCGGTAGTCGAATACGGCAGAGGCAGTTACGACAGTTATCAGGACAGTGGTATCCACGGGGACGGCAACACCCATTACTGGGGCATCGGTGTGCTGGCGAAACAGGTTAATAACAGCGGGCTGTACTACGAAGGAAGCCTGCGCGCAGGCAAGACCAGTTCGGACTATGATGCGGACCTTTCGCCGGTAACCCATGCCAGTTATGACAGCGATGCGACCTATTGGGCAGCGCATCTGGGCATTGGCAAACTGCAGGATATCGGGAAAGACAACACCCTGGATTATTACGGCAAGTATTTTTACAGCCATACCGGCGGCGACAGCGTGACTATCCATGCAACGGCCGGCGACGAAAGGATGGATTTCAGCAGCGTGAACAGCCACCGTCTGCGTGTGGGCGCAAGGGTAACGCATAAGCTGAATGAAAACAATAAGATTTATGGCGGTCTGGGCTATCAGTATGAATTCAAAGGGAACGCCAGGGCAACCTATAACGGCGGTTCCACACCGAGCCCCACAGTGAAGGGCAGCAGCGGTTTGCTGGAACTGGGCTGGCAGGTAAAACCGGGCAAGGGCCCCATGTCCATAGATCTGGGCGTAACCGGCTGGGTCGGCAAGCAGCGCGGTGTGACGGCGAACGTGCAGGCAAACTGGACATTCTGATGAAATTTCCCTGAGCGGATGTTACCGGTGCCCGGTCATATCCTTCTGTAATGGTCAGAGTGAAAAATTCCGTATAAACAAGGAGCCGGGCAAAAGGCAGTGAAGCCTACGTTTTGTGCCGGCTCCGTATCTTTTTCCACCGGGGGCTTCAAAAATGAATGCAAAACACCGTATTTATTCGATTCCCTATAACGGAACAAATCCCAAATGGTTTCTGCAGGAAACGGTAAAGCGAAAAAACAACATTGACCATGTGTACTGCGAACTGCCGCATGAGGAAATGCTTTCCCATGTGCGGTTCACCTTTGATGGGAAAAATGAAGAAAACGTAGACCAGGTAGACGCAAATCTGAAACGCGCCGCCTATATAAAAAACTGCGTGGATTTTCTGCGTATTTCCAAAGGGCTGGTCCGCCGGATCTGTCCTGTCAACGCCATGTACTACCGGTTTAATTCACAGGAGGAGCTGCATACCTTTGCCTTGAATCTGGCAAAGGCGGCGGTGCACTATCGGCTGGAAGGTCTGATTATTTCGGATTACCGGGTAGCGGCGCTTGTCCATGCGCTATTGCCGGAACTGGAACTGCACACATCCTGCAATGCCTACCAGTGGAATCTGCGGCAAATGGAAATCTGGAGGGAAAAGTGTGGAATTACGGTGTTCAATCCGCCCCGGGAGATTTTACGGGTACCTTCCAAATTAAAAGAAATGCATGATGCAGGATACAAACTGAAATGCCTGGTTAATGAAGGCTGCCTGATGGGGTGCCCGAATACGTTCTGTCACCAGCTTTCCATTTCGCTGCGGTGCTACGCGGGCATCCAAAGCTGCAGCCAGAGCGGGATAGGGGACCTTTTCCGCGGGAACTGGATTTTACCGCGGTGGCAGAAATACTATGATGAATTTGTTGATATTTATAAGATTGCGGGTCGGAATTCCCATGGCAGTTACCCCTTTACGACAATAGACGCTTATCTTGCCGAAGATAACGCGATGCTTCTGACTGATTTAATGATTTCGGGTACAGCCGGCTTTGCCCGGCATTGTCTGCCGCCTGATGTTTTGAAGAGGATTACGCTGGACAAAGTTCCGGATAAGTTGTTGACCTGCGAGTGTAAGGATTGCAGTCGTTGTAATCTGTGCAATAAGATATTGTCTTCTCTGATACCGCAGAAATATTGGGAAAAATTCAATTTTAAAATCAGGGTTGTAAAAGAATAATGATAAAGCAAATTTGACAGAACGATGCTTTTGTTATGGTTTTTGCTGCCGGTTTAGGGCAGCGGATGGGAGAAACAAATGAAAATTGTCGGTCTCGCCGGCGGTATCGGCAGCGGAAAAAGTACGACAGCGGCTTATTTGAGGCAGCTGGGCATTCCCGTGTTTGATGCTTCCCGGGCAGCGAAGAGCGTTATAGCAGCAAAAGGCAGTTACTGTCTGCAAAGAATAGCGGACATTATGGGACCGGAAAGCATTCTTCCGAACGGGGAAATGAACCGACCCTGGGTAGCCCGGAAGGTGTTGCAGGATCGCGGGCTTCTGAAACAGTTTGAAGCGATTCTGCAAGAACAGGTTTTGCATGATGCTCAGATTTTTCTGGAAGAACAAAGGATAAACGGCGCGCGTGTCGTATTCCTTGATTTGCCGTTGATGATTGAAAAGGGCTGGCAGGAATTAACGGACTGTGTCTGGCTGATTGCAACGCCCCGTGAAACGAGAATCCAACGGGCTATACAGCGGGATCGCCATTTGCCGAAGGAAACAGTGGTGTCCCGCATCAACGCCCAATTACCATTGGAGGAGTTGAAGAAGTATGCGGACGTGGTCATTGATAACAGCGGCACGTTTGAACATACAAAGGTTCAGATCCTGGAGGAATTGCGGAAAACAGGGTTGTCCTCTTTGTAAGTTCCGGACCTTTGGGAAGAACAATTAAATAATTTCCGGGTTTTGGCGGGTCAACTCAGTGACAGCTTTCTCTGACAAAAAGATAAAATGCAGGTATGAGATGCTACTAAAAAACAAAGATAATAACATTGTCTATATATATTAACAGAAAGCAGGCTGGAAAACCGCGCCACGACTGGAGTTGCGAAAAAAATCCGGTCACTAAAGTGACCGGAAACAGAAGTTTCAGGTTTTGCAGCGTTGCTTTTTTAAGAAGATTATGTCCGCCCGAGACACTTTTCTTGTTAGTTTGTGGGGGATTGTCATCTTGTAATCATCAGGATAACGGAAAAGGCCGTGACAATCTGGATGAAGCGGTGAAAGGACTGATCCGAAAACCGCCTGACAATGCGCAGGCCGATGCAGGCTCCCAGGCCCAGAAAGGGGAGCATCAGCAGGTTCAGCCGGAAGCTTTCAAACGTAATGTTATGCCAGACAAGAATCTGAAGGGGAAGCTTCAGGAGATTTACGACCATGAAAAACCAGGCGTTCGTACCGATAAATTCCATCTTCTCTTTGCGCATGGAAAGCAGATAGATTGCCATGACCGCCCCTGCGGCGTTGCCGATCATGGTGACAAAGCCGCCCAGAAGACCGAAAAAGGGGGCGAACCACCAGGCGTGTGCCCACCGGTTCTGACTACCCGTGAACTCGCTCCACAGCATAACCAGGAATACGGTCAGTAACGTGATGCCAAGGAGGAACCGGAAGTCAGAGGCGGGAATCTGGTCATCAACCCAGATGGCGATAAAAAAGCCGGCTACCGCGGCGGGGAGTAGCCGTACGACTGCTTTCCAGTCTGCTTTTTTTCTGAAATAGCAAACGGCTATTATGTCTGCCATACATAACATGGGCAAAATGATGCCCGTAGACTCTTTTGCGCCGAACGCGATGGCCATATAGGGAACGGTAAGGGCGGTAATGCCCTGTATCCCTGTCTTCGACATACCGATCAGCACGGCGGACAAACAGATTGTGATCCATTGTGTTATGGTGAGCGTTTCAATCATTCTTAACACCTGTCTGACAAGAGTATTGTTTATAAGCTGATTTTCAACTCTTTATCTATTTTCATTTCATCCGGCGTAACCTTGCACGTATAGGCAAGTAATTGCACGCCGGCATTTTTGGCTTCACACAGCGCATCCGCAAACTGCGGGTGCGTTTTTCTGTTGGGGGTAAAGTACAGCGCGCGTTCCATTTGCACGACAAAAAGGACGTACGTCTCAAATCCTTCTTCAAGACACCGGATCAGTTCGCGGACGTGTTTCACGCCGCGTTCCGTCGGCGCGTCGGGAAAAAGGACGACGCCGTTGTCTTCCAGCGTGACTCCCTTGACTTCCAGGAAAATTTTGCGGTTATTACATTCCAGATAAAAATCGAAACGTGAATTGCCGTATTTGTATTCCGGTTTCATGTAATTAATATTTCCAAAAGGAGACGCGCCGGATTGCAGCCATTCTTTTACGGCGACATTAGGCGCCTGCGAATCCATGTTGACAAGGAGCGTGCTATTCGTTTCAGGGGATTCTTTAATACTTTGAGAAGGTGTTCCGGCGTTTGCAAAAACGGTTTGGCTTTCGATTATTTTTTCTACCGCAATCAAATCATATTTTGTTTTACGCTGCGGGTTATCGCTTACGGCACAGTAAACAGTACAGCCGGGGATTAACAGTTCGCGGCAGCGTCCGGTATTTTTAACGTGACAGACTTCTTCCTTGCTGTCGATAAGAACATGGGCGATGAAACGGTTGGGGCGTTGCAGGAATGTTCCGGGCACAACTTGGTTGTATTTCATGGCACGTTACCTTTCTTTATTATAGTTAAAGAGTATGATATAATATAACGATAAGGCATTTAACAGAAAATGTAAAGGGCGTAATGTATCAGACAGTATGTAACTGCAACGTGCAGAGTAATGCAAGTTAACAGGAAACGTGAGGAAACTATGCGAAACTATCCGAAGTTTTATATAACAAAAAAGGGCGAGCGCGCGGCCCGGGGCGGGCATCCCTGGGTGTACGGGGAAGAAGTGACCCGGGTGGACGGCAGTTATGCCAACGGCGATTTGGTGGATGTGGTGACGGATAAGGGAAAATATCTGGGCACCGGTTTTGTCAATGACAACAGCAAGATCCGGGTGCGCATCCTCAGCACCAACACCAATGACAAATTTGACGAGGCCTTTTGGGAACGGCGGTTGCAATACGCACTGGATTACCGCAAAACGGTGATGCCCGGGGACGATTACAAATGCTGCCGTCTCATCTTCGGCGAGGCGGATCAGTTCCCCGGGTGGACGGTGGACCGTTACAACGATCTGCTGGTGATCCAAACCTTATCCCTGGGAATGGAACAGCGCAAACATATGCTGATCCCGCTGCTGGTTAAGCTGTTGCGAAAAGAGGGTGAAACCATTACCGGCGTGTATGAGCGGAACGATGTAAAAATCCGCCTGCTGGAAGGATTGGAAGAGGGAAAAGGCTGGTTTGCGCTGGAAGGCGAAGCTCCTCCCACATCTCCTGTGACTACGATTTGTGAAAATGGTATTGTGTACGATGTAGATGTGGAGAATGGACAAAAGACGGGGTTCTTTCTGGATCAGAAATATAACCGGCAAAGTGTG
>JAFSOW010000220.1 GCA_017443165.1 Acidaminococcaceae bacterium
CTTTGACCAGGGTGTGGCCGATGCCTACATGGACACCTATGACCTGGATGCCCATGTGAAGGAAATCGTGGAACTGTACGGCCACCGCCGCGACCTGATCCTGAAGACTATGGAAGAGGAATTTCCTGAAGGTGTGGAATTCACCCGCCCCGACGGCGGTCTGTTCCTGTGGGTGACGGTTCCGGAAGGCGTCAGCGCCCGCAAGGTATTTGACAAGTGCATCGAACAGAAAGTAGCGGCCGTAATCGGCGATGCTTTCTATCCTAACGACAAGACTGACCGCAGTATGCGTGTCAACTATTCCTGCATGCCCGATGACAAGATCGTGGAAGGAGTAAAACGCATGGCCAAAGCCATCAGAGAGTGTATGTAAGCTGAACGCGCGCAGGCACGGTTCTGCCTGCCCCTGCAGTTTTTGCCGTTTATACTGCTTTCTGTAGTGAAAAGAAACAGATGCATATACAGAAGAGAAAGAGGTTGACGTTATGCCGTTTATGATCGTAAGCGCTATTGTTGCTGTATTGGTTGCCATTCTGGCTGTCCAGAACTCCATGATGGTGGATCTGACGCTCTTTATGTGGAGTTTCCAGCTGAATCTGGTGCTGGTGGTGTTGCTCTCTGTCATCTGCGGCCTATTGCTGGGGATCGTCTGGGGACTTACCGTCAAAACGCGCAGCATGTGGCAGACCCGCAAACTGAATGAACAGATCGCCCTGCTGGAAGACGACAAGCGCATTTTACGTGACAAGGTGGAACAGCTGATGAAAGCCCAGGGAGGCGTAATGGACCCGGGTGATACTACGACCACCCCCACGGCATAGGCCACAGTAAAGCCGGCATCTGCGGCAGGTCCGCTCAATGCCTTCATGAAGAGATAAAAGATTCCCGGTTTTGATAGTCTCAACTTAATACAGAGATGCGAAGGTTATCTGAACAGGCGGCAACCGGTTGCCGTCTGTTTTTTTGTTGGTTGGAAAAGGCGGAACACCGCTGTGGCACATTTCACTTTATATCAGATATAATAGTATGGTATAATTAATCATCAGATTATATGCACGTCAGGAGAATAAACTATGGCAGATAAATTTTTGATTATTGACGGAAGCAGCCTCATCCACCGCGCATTTTTTGCCCTGCCCCCCCTGACTACCCGGAAAGGGCAGCACACCGGCGCTGTGTACGGTTTCCTGCGCATGTTCCACAAGCTGCTGCAGGATGTTAAACCACGTTGGGTGGCTGCGGCTTTTGACAAGTCAAGAATAACCTTCCGCACAAAATTGTACGCGGATTACAAAGGCCAGCGCAAACCCACGCCGCCGGAACTGAAGGAACAGTTCCCCCTGTGCATGGAGGTGCTCCGGTCCATGGGCATCCCTGCTCTGGAACTGGATGATTACGAAGCGGACGACATTATCGGCACCTTTGCGAAAAAGCTTACACCCGGCCTGGAAGTGTTTATTGTTACCGGTGACCGGGACGAACTGCAGCTTATCGATGACCGTACCCGGGTCATGTACACAAAGAAGGGCATTTCCGATATAAAGTTATATGACAATGCGGCCTTTGCGGAAGATTACGAGGGCCTCGTCCCTCTGCAGCTCATAGACCTGAAGGGCCTCATGGGCGATACGTCCGACAATATCCCCGGTGTGCCGGGGGTGGGACCCAAGACCGCGCTGAAGCTGATTGCGGAATATGGCACTGTGGAAAATGTTATAGCGCATGTTGAAGAGGTCAAAGGAAAGAGCCTGAAAGAGAAACTGATCAATAATAGAGAACAGGCGCTGCTTTCCAAAGAACTGGCCACGATTTATACGGAAGTGCCGGGGCTGGACCTGACATTGGATACATATGCCCTGAAACCGCTGGAAGGAAAAACCCGGCAATTAATGGCGGACCTGGAATTCCGCGGCTTCTTTAACCAATTCGGTCAGATTCTGGGCATTGCTTCGGACATTGAAAGCGGTATGGCAGGCGGTACAGAGGCAGAGGGCATGGAACCTGCTGTAAAGAGTGCTGTACCGGGCAATACTGTTGCCGGCAACATGGAAAATCTGTTTGCTGTGGCGGCAGATAACAGAAGTGCGAAAAATGCCGGTCCGGAAACAGCGCCTGTTCCGGACGGCGGCATGGGCAGTTTGTTTGGAACTGTGGTACCTGCTGCACAAGTGAAGGAGATTGGTTTTGCCGCCCAGTGGCAGAAGGTGGCTGACGAAGCGGCTGCGGATCCTTCCGCTATGGTCTGGTTCATGGCAGAGACGACCGGGGAGATTCCGCACCTGCAGTTTGAAGCTGCCCGGGTGCTGTGTGGGAATCAGGAATATCTTGTAAGTGGTGCGGAAGCGCTGGCGGCGTTTACCAGATGGCTGGCAGAGGCACCAAACCCAAAGGGGACGGCAGACAGTAAAGAAGTGTTCCGGACCTGCTTCTGTCAGGGTGTGGAACCGCAGAATATAATTGAAGACACTGTCCTGGGAGCATATTTGGATGATCCCGGTCGCAGCAGCTACGCCCTTGCGGATCTTGCCTGGCATTATCTGGGACAGGACAGGGAACCGGACTGTCATACCCTGGTCCGTGTGGCAAAGGCGGTTAGACAGATACTGACGGATAAAGAACTGACGGAATTATATAATACGATAGAGCTGCCACTGGCCCCCGTGCTGGCCCGGATGGAACTGGCCGGAGTCACTGCGGATGAAAAGAAACTGGACGCCCTGAGCAGGGATATGGCAGGGAAACTGGCCCGTCTGGAGGATCTTGCCAAAGAGCAGGCTGAGGACCCGGGCTTTAACCCCAATTCCCCGAAACAGCTGGGAGTGGTGCTGTTTGAGAAGCTGGGGCTGCCTGTGGTGAAGAAGACGAAGACCGGTTACTCCACTGATGTGAAGGTGTTAGAGGAACTGCGGGGGAAACACCCTCTGGTGGATACCATCCTGCAGTACCGGGTGCTGGCCAAACTGCAGTCTACATATCTGGAAGGGCTGAAGCCCCTGATCAACAAAACGACAGGAAGGATTCACACTCATTTCCAGCAGACTGTTACGGTAACGGGGCGTCTTTCCAGTACGGATCCCAACCTGCAGAACATTCCCACCCGCACGGAAATCGGTCGCGGGATCCGCGCGCTGTTTGTCCCCGGGAAAGGCTATGACTGGCTCATGTCCTGTGATTATTCCCAGATTGAGCTGCGGATTCTGGCTCATGTGGCTCAGGATCCCCTGATGCTGGAATCCTTCCGGGAAAACCAGGACGTCCATGCCCGTACAGCCAGCGAAGTATTTGGGGTGTCGCTGGACCTGGTATCCCATGAGATGCGCAGCCGGGCCAAAGCGGTCAACTTCGGCATCGTATACGGCATCAGCGATTTCGGTCTGGCAGTGCAGCTGGGCTGCAGCCGTAAAGAAGCCGGTGACTTTATTGAAAATTATCTTGCCCGTTACAAAGGCGTGAAAGAATATATGGAACGAATGAAGGCTCTGGCTCGGAGTCAGGGCTATGTAACGACATTGTTGGGGCGACGTCGCTATCTGCAGGACATCAACAATCGCAGTTTCAATCTGCGCAGCTTTGCGGAACGGACGGCTATTAATACACCAATCCAGGGCACTGCCGCTGATATCATGAAACTGGCCATGCTACGGGTAGATAAAGCGTTGCGCAAATCAGATCTCTCTTCCCGTGTGCTGCTGCAGGTGCATGACGAACTGGTATTGGAAGTAAAGGAAGTGGAACGGGAAGCAACCGCCTCACTGGTGCAGACCGAGATGCAGAACGCTTTTAAACTGGACGTGCCCCTGCTGGCAGAAGTCAATTATGGCAAAGACTGGGCGTCTGCGAAATAGTTCTGCGATGTCTTTTCATACAGTTGAATTTAGCAACGTAGTATAGAAAGTGTGAAAGAATGATAGTCATCGGACTGACAGGTGGAATCGGAAGCGGCAAAAGCACCGTATCCTCTTATATGAGTAAATTAGGCATCCCTGTTTTTGACGCAGATGCCTCCAGTCGGGCTGCAGTGAGAAAAGGAAGCCCCTGCCTGCAAAAGATAATAACCTTTTTCGGACCTGACTGCCTCCTGCCCGACGGGGAACTGAATCGCCCCTGGGTAGCAGATAAAGTATTTCATAATAAAACGATTCTGAAGCAGTACGAAAAAATCGTACAGGATCAGGTCTGGGCAGAAGCGCAGCAGTTTCTGGTGGAAGAATGTGAAAAAAACACAGCGGTGGTGCTGTTGGATGTCCCGCTGCTCATAGAATGCGGCTGGCATACCAAGGTGGACAGTGTGTGGCTGGTAAAAGTGCCGAAAGAGATTCAGATACAGCGCGCCATGCTGCGGGACGGGGCTACGGAAGAAGCGGTGACAGCCCGGATCAACGCCCAAATGTCACTGGCCGACAAAGAAAAGTTTGCGGATGTGGTCATTGACAACAGCGGGAATATAGAAAACACTAAAGCCCAGGTTACAGCACAGTTGCAAAAAGTATTGGGAGCCGTATAATGCTCTGTACAAAAACCGGACAAAGGTTTATAATGGCACGTGACCATTGTACAGAAAACAGATGGGAGTCCGGATTTTGACGGAAAAAAAGGTAAAACGGGAGCGGACAGCCAAGCAGGAAAAAACACCCCGGGAAACCGGCGGGGAATCAGTGAAACGCCGCCGGGTGAAGCGGGTGCGCCGTCCCGTAACGCGCAAAAAGAAAAATTCAGAGTGGAAAAAGGCAAGCAGCAGGCGTATGTGGTTATACGTAC
>JAFSOW010000221.1 GCA_017443165.1 Acidaminococcaceae bacterium
ACATCCTTTTGTTCAGAATTATATGATGCTTATTGTAAAAGATGTGTGGTTTACATTATTCTTTTTACTGTTTTTACTGTTCAGCTGTATATTTTTAGAACAAAGGAAATTATCAGTTAAACAGTATTTATTATGGAATATTTTTATGCTTGGAATGGTTTTATTCCGTAACGAAGGGATTTATTTAATAGTTCCGACATTATTGTATTGGCTCTGTTTAAACGTTTCAAAGAAACAAATTTGCTCTTCGTTGATGATGATAGTTTGTTTTTTTCTTATATGGCATCATGCGGTTTTCCCGTTCTTTAAAATATCTCCGGGCAGCGTTCGGGAAATGCTGAGTATTCCTTTTCAGCAGACGGCCCGTTATGTCAAATATAGGCCTCAAAAGGTTACTCTTGATGAAATAGCGGCAATAGATGCAGTCTTAGATTATAAAATAATAGGAAATAGATATAATCCGGGGTTGTCTGACCCGGTAAAGTGGACGTTTAAAGAAAAGTCAACCAAAAAGCAACGTTTACGCTATCTGAAAACGTGGATAAAAATGTTTTTTAAGGAACCGATATTATATATAGATGCAGTCGTAGCTAATAAATTTGAATATTTTAATCCGAAAGCAAAACTTGCTGGATTTTATAGTTACAGCTGGAGTAAACGTTGTATGGAAGATGCTAACAAGAATAAGGATATTCCTTTTGCGTTCCATCATTTGAAAAAAATGGAGAAATATAGGGAAAAATATGAGCGATTCAGGGCAGAAATATCAGGTATTCCTATAATTAATGTATTGCGCTCTGCCTCAACTTATGTATGGATGCTTGTTCTACTTATTTTTTATACATTGAAACAAGGTAATAAAAAGGCGTTTGCTCTGTTAGCTCCTTTTATTATGCATTTCCTGGTGCTTATGGCAGGTCCGACCAATGGAACCTATTTTAGATATATTTATCCATACATTGTTACATTTCCATTTCTTTTAATTTTTATAATATACTTGAAAAATAAATTTGAAAGAGAACAACGAAATAGTATTGAAGATAATTAAAAAGAGGAGCAGTCGAAGATTTGATTCCTTTTAGTTATCGATGGACACCGCTTTTAATGGACTGGTACGATGCACATAAGCGTGACTTGCCCTGGCGGACGGAATCCCCGCGGGACCCGTACAAGGTGTGGGTTTCGGAAATCATGCTGCAGCAGACCAGGGTGGAAGCGGTAAAGGCTTATTATACAAACTGGATGGAACATTTCCCGGATATTCCGTCTCTGGCTGCCGCGGAGGAAGACGAAGTGGTGCGGCAGTGGCAGGGGCTGGGTTACTATTCCCGCGCCCGGAATCTGCATACGGCAGTGCGGGAAATTATGGAGACCTACGGCGGCAGGGTACCGGAGACACGGGAAGAAATCCGCAAGCTGAAAGGCATTGGCGACTACACAGCCGGCGCTATCCTCAGCATGGCCTACGGAAAACGGGAGACTGCGGTGGACGGGAATGTGCTGCGGGTGTTTGCGCGTATTTATAATATTGAAGAAAACATTCTTTCCGCCAAAGTGAAAAAGGAAATAACAGAGCTGGTGAAAGCGCGGCAGGATGCAGAACGCCCCGGCGATTTCAATGAGGCGCTGATGGATCTGGGGGCGACAGTCTGCATTCCGGGGCAGCCCCGCTGTGAGGCGTGCCCTTTGTCTACTGTATGCAAAGCAAAGGCTGCAGGGAAGGAAAGTTCGATTCCGCTGCGGGTCACAAAGAAAGAAGTGCCGGTAGAACCGGTTACGGTGTTTGTGGTGAGAACAGGGGAGTTTTATCTCCTTCACTGCCGTCCGACCAAAGGTCTGCTGGCCGGTATGTGGGAATTTCCCAACTGTGTGGGAGAAGGCGGGCAGGGGAAAACAGCATTGACAGCGGAACTGGCTGCAATCGGGGTACGGGTAGAAGAAGTTCCCGGTTCCGTAAAACAGATCCGCCATGTTTTTTCCCATAAGATCTGGCAGATGACAGTTTATAAAGTTAGTGCAGAGAAAGATGCCGGTGCTGATTCCCGTCTTCCTTCCGGCTGGCGCTGGGTTCCGGTGACGGAACTGGCGGATTATAACCTGGCTGGTCCCCATAATAAAATCCTGTCTTTACTATAATTATAAATAGAAGTTAAAAAGGACTTTCCCGGGCAGGACAAATGCGAACCTTTACTTTTATTACGGATAACCTTAAAAAACCTTTACTTTTCATGGCAAAAAAGTTAAAATAAGTAAAGGATTTAAAAGGGAGATGGTTCGATGATTTCCTACGAAGGTTTGCTTGCCCGGCTCCGGGAAAAAGGAATCACAAAAACAGACTTAACGAAAGAACTGGGGATTTCTTCCCGGACAATCGCAAAAATTGCAAAGGGTGAAAAGCTTGGAGCCATAACGCTTCGGAAAATGGCGGAATATCTCGGCTGTGATCCGTCGTTGCTGTGCAGAGAAATCTCAGCTAACGCGATTTTACAGCTTTTGCGGGACGAAAAGAGCACGAAGATTTCCGGCGGGCTTTACCACGAGCTTCAGGTGCGGATGACCTATAACTCCAATCATATGGAAGGCAGCAGGCTTACGGAGGCGCAGACAAGGCTGATTTTTGAGACAAATACTGTCGATGTGGGAGACGGGATCCCTGTGGATGATATTCTGGAAACGGTTCACCATTTCCGGGCAATCGACTATGTGATTGATATGGCGGAGACAGAATTGACCGGGGAATTCATCAAACATCTGCATTACATTCTGAAACATGATACCGCAGATTCCCGGCTTCCCTGGTTTGCGGTCGGCGAATACAAGAAACGCGCCAATATGATAGGCGGGCGGGAAACTGTCCGGCCGAAAGACGTGCCCGGGAAAATGCAGGAGCTGCTGGATGCCTATAATGCGAAAACAAACGTCACGGTGAATGATGTAATCACGTTCCACGCTGATTTTGAATACATCCATCCGTTCCAGGACGGGAATGGCAGAGTGGGGCGTCTGGTTGCGTTGAAAGAGTGCCTGCGTCACGGAATCATTCCGTTTATTATAGAAGATTCCAAAAAGCTGTTTTATTACAGGGGCCTGTCTGAATGGGGCAGGGAAAAGGGCTGGCTGACGGATACCTGCCTTGACGGACAGGATACGTTTATCCGGTTGCTGGATATGTTGGAAATACCGCATTCATAAAGAAAAAAGCCCTGTACACATGCCCTATATAAATAAGGTAGAAATATTCATAATTACACGTCAATACCGACAATAAAACAGTTCTGAAAAAATTATCTCACAATTCTACAAAATGTGTTAAAAGTATAAAAACCGCCTTGTTTTCCGCTTGGCAGAAAATTCATATATGGTTAGAATGGAGAAAAGAAATAAATTATTCAAAACAAAATTAAAAAAAGAAAGAAACTATTCAATGTGTATGAGCAGGGAGGGCTCCTAAATGGGAAAGCTGGGTACTTACATATCGAATCAGATTAAGACAACCAGGAACACGTTCCGGGATCCGATTATTGCAACGGTCGCGGTGGGTATGGTCCTGGCTCTTTTTGTCTTTGTGGTGTGGCCGCTGCTGATGGTGGTGAAGCAGAGTTTCACGGACCTGGACGGCAACTTCAGCCTGCAGGCCTACGTCAACATTGTGACCATGAGCGAGACGTATCAGGCGCTGGTGAACACCCTGATGCTGGCGATCATCGTAGGGGTGCTGGCCACCTCGGTCGGTTTCCTCTTCGCCTACTGTTCCTCGCACCTTGCCATCAAAGGCAAAAAGCTGTTCAACCTGATGGCGCTGCTGCCGATGGTATCGCCGCCGTTCTCCGTGGCCCTGTCCATCATCATGCTGTTCGGCAGCCGGGGTCTCGTGACCTACAGTCTCTTGGGCTGGAGCAACACCAACATCTACGGGCTGAAAGGCCTGATCTTCGTACAGACAATTTCTTATTTCCCCATCGCGTTCCTGCTGCTGGCAGGCATGCTGCAGTCCATCGACCCCAGCATTGAAGACGCGGCCCGGGACTTGGGTTCCTCCAAGTGGCGCACCTTCAGTTCGGTGACGATCCCCCTGGTACGGCCCGGCATCGCAAACGCCTTCCTGCTGGTGTTCATTAAATCGGTGGCCGACTTCGCCAACCCCATGGCCATCGGCGGCAACTTCTCCACCCTGGCC
>JAFSOW010000222.1 GCA_017443165.1 Acidaminococcaceae bacterium
GGGATTGCTTCAGGAAAAGGAAACAAAAGACGGAGCAGAGACGGTGCTTGGAATTCTGGCGCAGGCCTACGGCGTACAGCCTTTGAAAATAGAAAAGAAGGTTTCACAGGGTTCCATGACGGAAACCTGGCAGCAACTGTTTTTAGCGGTTCTGCAAAAGTAAACCGGCAGCCTGCAAACAGGCGGCGTCTTTTCATAAACACAAACAGATAATTGTCTGAGGGGAAGTTTGGGCATGGTACAGTTATTTAATTTCTGTGTATATCATGATTATGTAAAGCAACTGGAGGAAACGGGAAAAACATTACCGGAATATGCAAAACATCTTGGACTCGACGGGATTGAGCATCTGATTTACGGAAAGGAAACACCGAAACCGGCTTTCAAAGATTCTTCCGTGGGAGCCCATCTGGCCTATTGGCCGTACTGGCTGGGTTTCTGGAAAAACGATAAATCCCGGTTAAAACGGGAGTTTAAGTCGGCGAAAGCAAGAAATGACTGCTACTTCGGCGCCCTGAACAGGGATGAATGGCTTTCGGTCATACAGCAGCATCTGATTGCCGCGGTTGCGGTAAAACCGGAATATATGGTCTGGCACGTTTCGGAAGCGGATGTACAGGAAACCTATACCTTTGATTTTCAGTATTCGGATCTGGAAGTGCTGGAAGCGGCTGCTGATGTTTTCAATGCTGTTTCCATGGCTGTTCCGTATCACATAACAGTCCTGTTTGAAAATCTATGGTGGCCGGGGCTGCGGTTGACGGAACCGGAAAAGGTGAAATTCTTTTTTGAGCGTATTCAGCGTAAAAATGTGGGCATCATGCTGGATACCGGGCACCTGATGAATACCAGTCCTGACCTGAAGGACGAAGAAGAGGCGGCGGATTATGTCTGCCGGACTGTTGAGAACCTGGGTGAACTGGCGGGGCTGATTAAAGGTGTCCACTTAAGCTGTTCTTTATCAGGCGCCTATCAGAAGAGCTTAGTGCATGAGTATGACCGGCATACGACTTTTGCGGAAATGTATAAACATATTGTCATGATTGACCAGCACCAGCCCTTCCGGACTAAAGCGGCCCGCAGGATACTGGATTTTGTACAGCCGAAGTATATAACCCATGAAATGATTTACAGTTCTTTGACGGAGCTGGAAGAAAAACTGAAAATACAGCTTTCCAACTGTTGACCCGGGGCAGCGGCAAGAAAGAAACGAACGGTCCCCCACAATTAAACGATATGTCTTAAATCAGGCAGATCCGGATACCCAAGGAGGAGTTTGATGAAACGCAGAGGAGTCTATCCTTTTACTGCCATTGTCGGGCAGGAAGATATGAAACTGTCATTGGTTTTAAACGTAATCAATCCGGCGCTGGGCGGTGTATTGATCAAAGGTGAAAAAGGCACTGCCAAATCAACGGCAGTCCGTGCCCTGGCAGAATTATTGCCGGCCATGGAAGCAGTGAAGGGTTGCCGGTTCCATTGCGATCCTTGGCAGGAAAACTTTTTATGTGATGACTGTACGGAAAAATTTCATTCAGGCGAACTGACAGAAGCTGAATCGCTGAAGATGCGTGTGGTGGAACTCCCGGTCAGCGCGACGGAAGACCGCGTAGTCGGCACGCTGGATGTGGAATATGCGATAAAGCATGGGGAAAAGAAGTTTGAACCGGGTCTTCTGGCGCAGGCTAACCGGAATATTTTGTATGTTGATGAAATCAACCTGCTGGACGACCATGTGGTGGACGTGCTGTTAGACGCGGCTGCCATGGGTGTGAACACGGTAGAACGCGAAGGGGTATCTTATTCCCATCCGGCCCGCTTTGTGCTGGTAGGTACCATGAACCCGGAAGAAGGGGATATACGGCCACAGCTGCTGGACCGTTTTGCCCTGTCCGTAACGGTCACGGGTGAGCATGACAGGGAAAACCGGAAAGAAGTCATCAAACGCCGTCTGGCTTATGAAGCGGACCCGGAGGGCTTTATCGCCTCATATCAGAAAGAACAGGGAGAATTGGCGGATAAAATCGCAGCGGCAGGAAAGCTTCTGCCGGAAATTACCGTGCCGGACGTGATGCTGGATAAGGTGGCGGACCTGGCCATTGATCTGGGAGTAGACGGGCACCGTTCCGATATTACGATGATAAAGACAGCCATGACCATGGCGGCTTTCCGCGGCAGCAGGGAAGTTAATACGGAAGATCTGAAAATCGCGGCAAGGCTGGCACTGCCGCACCGTATGCGGCGCCGTCCCTTTGAAGACGGAACCTTGGATACGGAAAAAGTGCTTGCAGCCCTGGAAGGATAATTATGTCTGATTATTTCAAATGCTATCCCTTTGCTGCCGTAACAGGGCAGGAACAGGCGAAACGGGCCATCCTTATCGCATTGGTCAATCATAAGGCGGGCGGACTCCTGATCAGCGGCGTGACAGGTACGGCAAAATCCGTGCTTGTGTGCGGCGCGGCGGAACTGTCCGGGGACAGGAAGCTGTTGAATCTGCCGCTGAACGTCACGGAAGATATGCTCTTTGGCAGCATTGACCTGGAATATGCTGTTACACAGGGGGAAAGACGGTTTGAACCCGGTCTGCTGAGTCGGGCTGATGGAAATATTATTTATATTGATGAAGTAAACCTGCTCCGGCCGGAACTTCTGACCGCCGTATTGGATATCAACATGGCGGGAGAGAACCGGGTGGAGCGGGACGGTATTTCTTTTGTCCATAAAACAGAATACACCGTGATAGGCACCATGGACCCTCACGAAGGGGTCCTGCCCAATCATCT
Source organism: Acidaminococcaceae bacterium (assembly GCA_017443165.1). Lineage (GTDB taxonomy): Bacteria > Bacillota > Negativicutes > Acidaminococcales > Acidaminococcaceae > Succiniclasticum. The sequence goes on from JAFSOW010000222.1 coordinate 2,787, forward strand.
TTTGGACCGCTTCGGCCTGTTTGTGGAAACGGAAAACCTGAAAGAAAAAGAGCAGCGCAAAGAAATCATGCAGCGTCTTCTGGATTTTGCAAAGGACGCAACCGCATTCCGCGCAAAATATAAAGAAGAAACGAAACAGTTTCAGTCGCAGGTTGCAAAAGCGAGGGAACTGCTGCCTGAAGTTGAAATCAGCGATGCCATGATGGAACTGGCGGTGCAATACTGTTCCCAGGCGTTTTGCGCCGGACACAGAGCGGATTTGTATTTGCTGGAAACAGCGAAAGCCATTGCGGCGCTGGGTGGAAGAACTTATATTCTGCCCAAAGATATGGAAGAAGCAGCCCTGTATGTGCTGCCGCACCGTATGCGCAAGCCTCCCGAACCCCAGCCGGAAGAACAACCGCCTCAGAAAGAACCGGAGGATATGGAGGAGCCGCCGGACACGGAAGACAACGACGCGGATCCGGATGACGACCAGGAAGACATGATGCCACCCTCACCGCCTGACAACGATACGGATAATAATAATGAAGACAAACCGGATCAGGAAGAAGACGACCAGGAAACGCCGGAACAGGATCAGCAGAATAATTCCAATCAGGAAGACAAAGTTGACGGAATCGATATGCATTTCCCCTTTCCCAAAATGGTTCTCGATATGGGAAAAGACCAGATTAAACGCAAAGGCAGCGGCAAACGCAGCCTGACAAAAACAGATCTGAAACAGGGGCGTTATGTGCGTGCAGAGCTTCCCAAAGAAAAAGTGAACGATCTGGCTTTTGACGCAACGATCCGGGCTGCGGCGCCATATCAGCGGCACCGTCCGAAAAACGACTGTGCCATCAATATCCGGCAGACTGACCTGCGACAGCGTGTCAGGGAAAAACGGATTGGCACAACTTTTCTGTTTTTAGTAGATGCCAGCGGTTCCATGGGCGCCCAGGAACGCATGAAAGCAGTTAAAGGCGCCATTTTTGCCATGCTGCAGGAAGCCTATCAGAAGCGGGATAAGGTGGGCATGATTGCTTTCCGCCGCAAAGTGGCGGAAGAACTGCTGCCGGTTACCCGCAGCGTAGACCTGGCGCAGAAACGGCTGGCGGAACTCCCTACCGGCGGTAAAACGCCTCTGGCGGAAGGACTGGCCCGGGCGTTTATAACGCTGGACATGCAGAAACGCAAAGAACCTGATACGGAACCGGTTTTAGTACTGGTGACAGACGGACGGGCCAATTCCGTTGTGCAGGAGGGGGAAGACCCGGTAGAAAGCGCAATGAAGCTGGCAAAACAGATCCATAAAGCAAAAATAACTTCCGTAGTCATTGACACAGAAACGGATTTTATTAAATTGGGAGTTGCCCGCCAGGTTGCGGCGGAAATGGGAGCCAGTTATTACAAGCTGAAACAGTTGTCACAGGGAGATATCCTGCATATTGTAAGGAATTTGGGAATATAAACAGCATTAAATGAAAAAAGCGCGGTTTGAATCATATACAA
>JAFSOW010000223.1 GCA_017443165.1 Acidaminococcaceae bacterium
ATAAAAATGGAAAATGATAAGATCGCGGACGTTGCCTGCCGGGAACGGTTGTTCCATAAAGATTTTACCTTTGTTGCCGGAAATCCGGAAAAGAACGAAGCAACCGGGGAAAAAGTGCGGTTTGTGGCATCCGTGCCGAAGGACTGGGAGTATGAAAACATCGCCGATCAAGACATGCTGGGGCTCAAAGTCAGGCCCCGGGGCAAAGAAGGGTACGGCAGGATCGGCCATCTCCGGGACGGGGTCGCGGCGGATCCGGGCGAAAACGTGAAAAAAATCATGATTTATAACAAAGAATATACCATGGGGCGTTCCGCGGACGGGAACATTGTCCTGTTTAACCAGAACCGCGTCGCCTGGCTGGGCGGCAGCGCGGACTGGCAGGACGAATATTTTATGGATATCGTGACGATGCTGGATACGGCGGCCTATTGGGAGTAGGAGCGGACGCTGCTCCGGCACCCTGCAGCTGCGGGCAGGTTACGGAATACGCAATTGTTTTCAGTCACGGTTGTGAGGAAAAGAAATACAAGGGGGCATTCAGCTATGAAACACAGAAGCACGAAAGTTTTGGCGCTCGCTGCAGTCGTTTTGTTTGCTGCCGGCGCGGCGGGAACGGCGCAGGCTGCGCCAGGCCCGGAGAAGCAGATATCGTTGATCGCAGATCAGGCGAACGTATGGGGTACCGGTTCTTTTTATGAAGACTGGGAAAAAAATAAAGGGTATTGCGCTATCACCGATCTGGACGGCAACGGGCGGCTGGAATTATTGTTTTTACATCGTGTATGCAATCCCGTTCCCCACGCAAATGCAAATGGGTCAAACGAAGAAAAGGGCAGGGCTCTTGTAGCCACCGTTCCCATAACCATGCGTGTCCGCGGGTTTGAAACAGGAAAGGACGGGAAAACGCTGGAAGAACTGAGATTCAATTACCCGGACAAAATTGCGCCGCCGGACCTGTTTTCGATGCGGGAAGGTTTTTATAATGACGGCGACAAAATCCGTTTTTATAATACAGCAACGTTAAACCGTGTGGGTGACCTTGGCTTTTGTTTGTACCGGCAAGTCCTGTCACTGAAGAACGGAACGGTGGAGGTCCAGACTATTGGAACGGACCATGGCAACTATGGTCTTTTCAGCGACGTTGCCACAGCCGAGGCTATTTTTGATTATTCCGAAGACCGCTACGGAAAGAGAATGACAGAACCTGAGATGAACGACTATGTAAAAGCGTATGCTGCAGGCGCTGTTCCTGCGGATTTCAAGATAAGCTGGATCTTCCCCGTGAACTGGGAAAAGGCGCAGAAAGATTCCGACGGCCTGCGTAATTTGTTTACGGAAAGCTGGAAAGGATTTAAGTTTGAGGTGAAGAAAAAATAAATTCATGAAAATTCCCGGCAGATTTTTATAAATTTTTAAAATCTGCCGGGATTTTGATTTGATAGTAATATGTAATCAGGGCGTCCTTCTTAGTATGAAGGCACGCCCTGATTCTGTTTAAGAGGAGTGAGAAGGTAATTTAATTATGGAAGACCATTTTACAGAACCGGCTTTGCGTTTCCGGGTTATTCGCCACGTTTCGCGACATCTTCTTCGATTTCCGCCTTCCAGTCTTTGGAAATAGGTTTGCGGCAGGCACGCATGCAGGCCATGGCTTCCCCTACGACTTTGTAGTTCAACGCGGTTCCCCGTCTGTCCGATTTGTACCGCACAGCCCGGTCAGCGGAGATGCCGATCCGTCCCGCTGCGCTGATGGCGTCAATGTTGGCTCCCAGGAACATGAACTCCCAGTTGTGTTTTTCCTGCATCCGTTTTACCAGCCGTTTCACTTTGTCCAGGGTGTATTCCCGGCTGGAATTTTCTTCCCCGTCGGTGGTGATGACCACGATGGTGTGTTCCGGTTTTTCTTCTTCCGGCAGGCCTTTCTGTACTTTCCGGATGTGTTTGACGCTTTTGGCTACCGCGTCCAGCAGGGCGGTGCAGCCCCGGGCGTAGTATTCTTTTTCGGTGAGGGGTTTTACCTTTTCCAGAGGCACGCGGTTGTGGATCACGTTCATTTCGCCGTCAAACAGGACGGTGTTTACAATGGCGCTTCCCTCCACGTGTCTCTGTTTTTCGATCAGTCCGTTGTAGCCGCCGATGGTTTCCGTTTCCAGTCCGCACATGGATCCGCTGCGGTCAAGAATGAAGAGCATTTCCGTTAATCCTTTTTTCATGTCTGTTTCCTCCTGTTTTTGAAAAAATGTTACGAAAAAATCGGTTGGTCGCGGAACTCCTGCAGATTTTTTCCGTAAAACGTCACGGCGGTTTTCCCTTTTCATTTCCGTTCTGTTTTGCAATACCTGCGGCGCGTTTTGCCGTGCGCGTACTGAAAAAGGCTGCAAGGATTTTTCCTTACAGCCTTATTGTAAATCAGTATTTATTTGTCGTGGTCGCCTGTCAGGCGACAAATCCGGCGCCTGTTTCATGCGGTGTCCCTGCCCCCGCTCCGGAAGAGTTCTTCCGCCAGGGTCAGGAGAGAGCTCACGGCGGGAGGCGGGTTCCTGTGGTAGCCGATCCCCAGCTCGATGGGGATGTTCCAGGCCGCCGGCAGGCTCCGGAAGGCAGGAAAGCTTTCCGTGGTGTACAAAAGCGTAACCCCGTCTGACATGCGGCATTTGGTAAGAAGCGAGTTGTCGTAGCTGTCGATGTCCACGATGGAGATATCCGGCTCGTGTTTCAGTATATAGGCCCGCAGCTGATCCTCCGACCGGCCGATGCCTTCCCGGTACATGAAGAGCGGATGCCCCCGCAGGTCCGGGAAGTCTATGAAGCGCTTATTCGCCAGCGGGCTGTCCCGCAGCACGCCGATGTGCTGGCGCACTTTTGCCAGCGGCAGAAATTCCAGGTCGCAGGCCGGATGATAGTAGTTCATGATATATTCCGCAGTCACGTCAAACAGGCCCTGCTGGAACTGCTCAAAATACAGGGGCAGTGAAAAGTCTCTGAAATGCAGCTGCACACCGGGATAATATTTGTGGAATTTCTGGCAGATGATAGGAAGCGACACCCCGGGCAGATTGGGGAGCGACCCGATAGTCACGGACTGCACTCCTTCCGTTGTTTCCCGGCAGCGCCGGAGAAGCTCATCATAGGACGCTTCCAGCTTCATCGTGTTCTGCAGGTAAATCTCTCCCGCGCGGCTCAGCCGGGTTCCCCGGTTGGTGCGCAGGAAGATAGGGAAGCACAGCTGTTTTTCCAGAGCTGCCACCTGTTCTACCAGTGCCTGACGGGAAACATGAAGCTTGCCGGCCGCTTTGGCGAAGCTGCCCAGCTGGCTGATAACCAAAAGTCTCTTTAACAGTTCCTGATCCAGCATAACAACCACCGTCCTAACCACGCTGCCCGAAGGCTGCGCCGCAAAAAACCATCTCCTTACAGAGCCTCGGTGCAGGAAAAATCCTGCATCTTGCTGACATGGCGTATTTGAGAGAAATTTGATGCAAAATCTCCTTTTCTATACTTATTATCTTATAAATCGTACTTAAAGTCAATATAACGGCCGCATTTTAGTTCGAACCCGGTGTAAAGAAAATTCCTGCATCAGTGCAGGAATTCTTCGACTATGTCAGGGATTTCCTTGCATGTTGTCAGCTTTTCCCCGAATGGTGCAGGAAATTTCGTGACTGCTACAGGGAGAGTCTTTCTTCCCGGGCTGAAAGAGGAGAATTACAATAAAAGTAAAGAAAAAACGATTTCGTAAGATGAAATGATTCTGCGTCAGAGGGCAGGCAGTTCCGGGAAGGAGTTGCCGCAGGGAGAAAAGAGGCGAAGCAATGGACAATCAGGTGACTGTATCCGTAGTACAGATGAACTGTATCCGCGGCGAAAAACAAAGAAACCTCGCCAGGGCGGAAAAATTTATTGACGAGGCTGCACGTCGTGGCTCCAGGCTGGTGGTGCTTCCGGAACTTTTCAGCACGGGCTACCGCGTGGAATGGGATGACGAAAAGCTGGCGGAAACTATCCCGGGTCCGGTGACGGACTGGATGCGGATTCTGGCGAAAAAGCACAGCCTCTATCTTGCCGGCGCCATCATCGAAAAAGACGATGAGACGGGGCAGTTATACGATACGGCCGTCCTGGTCGGGCCGGAGGGCATCGAAGGAAAACATCGCAAGATGCATTTATGGAGCGGCGAGGAAAAACGTTTCGGACAAGGCACGGAACTGCAGACCGTTACTCTTCCTTTTGCCACCGTCGGTATGCTGATCTGTTATGAGATCGGCTTTCCGGAGCAGAGCCGGGTTCTTACGGAAAAAGGGGCCGACATTATCCTCTTCCCGTCCGCTTTCGGCAAGGCAAGGGCCCATGTGTGGGACGTGGCCTCAAGAGCGCGCGCGCTTGAAAACGGCGTCTTCGTTCTGGCCTGCAACCGCACCGGGACGGAAGACGATACCGTCTTAGGCGGCCTTTCCCGCATCGTGTCACCCTCCACCCAGGTTCTGGCGTCCGCCTGCGCCGACGGGGAAGCCGTGATTACAGCAGACCTGGACCTGGCGGCCGTTGCAAGGCAGCGCAAAGAAGTGCCCTATCTGAAGGATCTCAACGAAAAGCTCAGGATAAAGGGTTTCTGACGGCACTATCGATATAGTACCCGACCGGGTAATATAGAACGCAAACGTATTAAGTTTTAATGATTAAAGGAGGAATGTAAAATGGCTAAAAAAGAAATTCTTGTTGGTTACGGCGTAGACATTGACGCGGTCGCCGGCTGGTTAGGCTCCTACGGCGGCGAAGATTCACCGGATGATATCTCCCGCGGCCTGTTCGCAGGTGAAGTGGGCATCCCCCGTCTTCTGAAATTATTCAAGAAGAACAACATCAAGGTGACCTGGTTCGCACCGGGCCACTCCATCGAGACTTTCCCCGAACAAATGCAGATGATCGTAGCCGACGGCCATGAAATCGGCGCCCACGGCTATGCACATGAAAATCCCATCGCAATGACTCCGCAGCAGGAAGAAGATATCCTGGTCAAGAGCATCGAACTGATTACCAAGCTGACCGGCCATGGCCCCACGGGCTATGTGGCTCCCTGGTGGGAGTTCTCCACGGTTACCGACAAGCTGCTGAAAAAATACGGCATTAAATACGACCATTCCCTGATGCATCACGACTGCCTGCCGTATTATGTCCGCATTGGCGATTCCTGGAGCAAGATCGATTATTCCGCTCCGGCTTCCACCTGGATGAAACCGTTGATCCGCGGCGAAGAGACCGATCTGGTTGAAATTCCGGCAAACTGGGACCTGGACGATATTCCGCCTCTGATGTTTATTAAGAAATCCCCCAACAGCTTCGGTTTCCATAATCCGCATGATATCTTCGGTATGTGGGAAGATTCTTTCGATTATGTATACGAAAACTACGACTGGGCTATTTTCCCGATGACCATCCATCCGGACGTATCCGGCCGTATTAAGAGCCTGGGCTGCCACCAGCACCTGATCGACCACATCAATTCCTTCGAAGGCGTACGCTGGTGCACGCTGAACGAAATGGCCGACGAATTCCTGAAGAGAAATCCCAAGCCCAAAAAATAAACAGGGGTTCTTCCAGGCCTGAAGGCAGGACGCATCCTCTGCGGCTTACCTCCGGCCAGGTTAAATCACTTCTTTTTCGCAGAGGCCGTTTCCACGGTCTCCGCACACCACCCTGTAAAAAACCGTTCCCGAAAGGAGGGATTCGTATGTGCGTTTTGTGCGGTGAATTAGTAATGCATGTCCACTGGACCGATCAGCCGCTCCATGATGTGGAATACAGAAATAAGACCACCATCACGGCGGGAGAAGGACAGCGTGACAGAAGAAGGCTGCGCATACGCCGCGTCGCCATCGCCAACAAGATTCTTGACTATTACGGCCTGAACATCCGGGACTGGAACGGCAGCAAATTTGTGATTGCTGATAAAAAAGGAAACAGCAAGATCGTTCACGACCTGGGCGGCATGTGGAAGACAGCGTCGGATATGTGCCACAAGGAGATGGATCCGCTGGATCCCGGTTTCCTGAAGGCCATTCAGGAAGGTGCGTGAGGACAGATGAGCGTCTCCGGGGACAACAGACATCCGATCACCATCGTCACGGGATTTTTAGGCAGCGGCAAGACTACACTTCTGGCGAACGTGCTCCGGGACCAGCGGTTCCGGAACACCGCCGCCATCATCAATGAATTCGGCGAGGCAGGCCTGGACCACCGCCTGATCCGCCGGATTGAAGAAAAGACGCGTCTTCTCAGCGGCGGCTGTATCTGCTGCAATATGCGGGAGGACCTGGTCAATGAACTGAAGGACATCCTGAACGAACACGAACGGGCGGAGTTCACCATGGACCGGGTTGTTATTGAGACAACCGGCCTGGCAGACCCTGCCCCTATCCTGTTTTCCATTCTGATGGATCCGCTTCTGACCAACCGGTACTATGTGGACAATGTGGTCTGCTGCCTTGACGCGGCAAACGGCGAGCTGCATCTGAAGAACAACCCCGAATCGGTAAAACAGATCGCTGTGGCGGATACTGTCATCATCACTAAGATTGATCTGGTACATGATCATATGGTCGAAGAAATGCATCACAGGCTGCGCCACCTGAATCCGGCCGCCGTGGTGCTTACGGCTGCCAACGGGCAAATCGACCCCCAGGCCGTCTTCGGCGACGGGCAGAGCCGCATGGAAACCAGACTGGCCACGCTGAAAGACAACCCTGACGTGCAGGACTCCAGGCATGAAAGCGATGTCAGGTCCATGTCGATTAAGTTCTACGATCCCCTGGACTGGACGGCTTTCGGTCTGTGGATGAGCATGCTTCTGTACAGGCACGGGGAAAAAATGCTCCGGATCAAGGGCATCGTCGATGTCGGCGACCAGGGCCCCATCGTCATCAACGGCGTGCAGCATATCATCCACCCGCCCCACCATCTGGAAGACTGGAACGGGGAAGAACATAATTCCCAGATTGTCTTTATCATGAAAGGGCTGGACCCCCATCAGGTCATGGATTCCCTGATCGCGTTCCAGAACATACTGGGCTCTGCGCCCGTGATTGAGGAAATCAATGCAAATCCATACTGCAAGAAGCGTGACTGAATGCCTGCTGGCTGAGTGAGGGAATTGCCGCTTGCCTGCTGAAGGTAAGAGGCTTTTGCAGAATTCAGTACAAAAACACATCGCAGCCAGCTGGCGGAAATGTCAGCCGGCTGCGATATTTTTATGGTTTAAAAGTAAAAGGAGACCTCGAAAGGTCTCCTTTTTAAATAAAACTGAGATGTAATCTGTGCACAAACCTACTATAGAATTATAAAATACACAAATTTACGATAAAAGTTACTTAGATAGTGGTCAGGCCAAAGTCTTCCAGAAGACCGTTGACTTCCCAGACGTCCCGTTTGTTGGCGCCAATGCAATAGGAAATGACAAGGTCGGTCAGTTTGCTGTGGGACAGGACGTAACCCGCCGCGTTCAGCAGTTTATCGGTTTCTTCCGGGGAAAGCTTCAGGCCCAGGGCCAGCCGGACCGCGGTGTACTTTTTCGGCTGGTAGTCCATATTGCACAGGATTTTGGAAAACAGTTTCCGGTCCAGGCAGGCGTTGGTGTAAACTTCCGGCGGGTCCATGTGTTTTTCCCGCATGAAGCGGATCACCAGCTGCGTAAATGTTTCTTCAACGGAAAAGTCTTCCGGTCTGAGGGTCTTCGCTGCAGGTTCATAGCTTTCATGCAGCCAGCGGCGTAGCGAGGCAGACCTGTGGCGCTCTTCCCGGGAAACAGGCCGGGCGGCAGTTGCTGAGGGGGCGCTTTCCGTTGCGGGAGCACTCCCCATGGCCGCTTCCTCTTCCCGGTTAAAATCCGGAGCCGTGCGTTTGGCCGAAGGAGCTTTTGAAAAACGTACCTTCTTACTGATTTCCTCTTCCGGCAGGGCTCTTTTAGCCTTTTTAGCAACCTGTTTTCCGGGAGCCGGTGGTCTGATATCTTCATAATCCGCGGCAATGTCATAGGACATGCAGACATCTGCATCATACAGTGCTGCGTTGCTTTCAGCAGGAAGTTCTTCTGCGTGTTCCCCGGATTCTTCTTCAAAATGGTAATGCTCGCGGATGTATTCTGCTACACGCCGGAAAGCAGTCTCATCGGGAAACCGGGAACGCTCCCTGCGCCGCCGGACGTTTGCGTTGTAACTGCGTTCGCGCAGGTACAGCACGATATAGATTTCCATGTCTGCCTTTGTTTCGGTTAAGAAACGCCGGCAGGTATCGTAGGCAATCTGCAGGGCATCGTTATAGGGATAGCCGTAGGCCCCGGCGGAAATCAGGGGAAAGGCCACGGATTTGCAGTGATTCTCCCGCGCCAGTTCCAGGGAACGGATATAGCAGGAGGTCAGCAACGTTTTTTCATGAAATGTGCCGCCCTGCCAAACCGGTCCCACCGTATGGATGATATATTTTGCGGGCAGGTTGAAACCGGGGGAGAGTTTTGCTTCGCCGGTCGGACAGCCGCCCAGGGTTTTGCAGAAGGCATGGAGCTGTTCCGTCCCCGCCGCTGCGTGGATGGCGCCGTCCACACCGCCGCCGCCCCGCAGTTCGTTATTGGCTGCGTTGACGATAGCATCCACTTCCAGTTTGGTAATGTCGCCGCGGATAAATGTTACAGGCATAGTGTTACTCCTTATGTTACTAACAGCCCTTGCCTCACAAAGTGAGAGCAAAGGCTGTGTATTTTTTGGCAAAGACAAATTCTGCGTGTTTGATGGAAAAGCTAAACCTCTATGCAGCCGGCTTCAGTTCCCGAACTGCCGGTTTGGTTTCCCGTTTCACGGAAGCTTCGCTGACCGGGAAGGTGAAATAGGTATCCGGATAGGGTTCGTCTTTCAGTGTGAAATGCCACCATTCTTCTACCAGCGGCTTAAAACCGTGGGCTAGCATCGCTTCCCGCAGGATCATGCGGTTTTCATACTGCTTCTTCGTAATCTTTTTGTAGTCCGGATGGGAAAGCTGCCCGAAATAATCGAAAGTGCCGCCCATGTCCACTTCTTTTTCCAGGGCCATGTCGAACAGGGTCAGGTCTACCGTGCTGCCCCGGCTGTGGCCGGAGTGTTCCGCTATGTAGCCCAGGGGGAACAGCACGTCTTTTGTCAGTTCCGGATAAAAATAGGGTTTCATGCGGGTATCCTTAAAATCTTTGGCCCAGCGGGCAAAATGGGAAACCGCCATCTGGGGACGGTAGGCGTCGAAAATCTTTAAGCGGTAACCTTTTTTGATCACGTCGTCGCTGACCGCTTTCAGGGCCAGAGCCGCTTCTTTTGTCAGCAGGGCAGTGGGCTGGTGGTAACCGTCGATGCGGTCTCCTACAAAATTGTAAGTGGAAAAGTAACGGATCTCCAGAATGGCATCCGGCACCACGTCAGTCAATACGACGAAGTCCGAAGCGTCACCGGACAGCTTAACGTCGTCCTGGGCGCGGGCTTCCTGCGGGCAGAAACCCAGGACAGCGGCACATAGCATCAGAATCATAAGCAGCTTTTTCATAATGATTCCCCCTCTTGTTGGTTTATAGAATTGTATCGTTTATCAAAATGTGAACGCTATCTCTTATACAAAAAGTCCGTAATCAGCCCGGCCACATAACCTACACAGATGCCGCCCAGGATATCGGTGGGGTAATGCAAACCCAGATATAAACGGGAGAACGCAACCAGCGCCGCGATCAGAAACGCGGGGATGCTGTAGCGCTTCGGCAAAATGCGATAGATGATAAATGCCACGGCAAAGGCCAGAGTGGTGTGCCCTGAAGGGAAGGAAAAGCCTTTGGGCACTTTTTTAACCGCAGGCACCAGCGACGGAACGTCCAGAAAGGGACGGGGGCGCATGATCAGTTTTTTCAGATAATCCTTAAAGAAATTTCCCAGCAGGCCGCTGATTACACAGGCAGAGGCGATGGGGAAGATTCTCCGTTTTTCCCACAGCAGCATCAGGGCTACATACACACCCAGGATAATGACGCCGTAATCGGCAACGGCTTTAAAAAACGGCGTCAGGGACGGGGAACGCAGGTTGTTCTGGATAAAAAGCAGAATGGCCCCGTCAATCTGGAGGACTGTATCGGGAATCGCGACAGGCATGGCTAACACTTCCTTTTACTTCTTTTTTACTATTATACTATATTCACAAAGCTTACGCAAAAATGCAGAGCGGATATGTTACAAATTTTGATTTTATGCTACAATAATACTGAATTATTGTTTTGAATAATTATTATATTGTCGTCCGGTTCCGGAACGAAAAACAAAATTTGTATAAACAGGGAGGGTAAAGCGATGAGACGGATGCGGAATCTTTTTTCCATGATTGTGATGCTGGTGTGTTTGCTGGTTACGGTTTCCGCCTGGGCCATGCCGCCGGAGGACGGGATCTATGAAATGAAAGATGTAAATGGAAAAGTGACGGCCAGGATGTTTATCATCACGCTGCGCGGGAAGGCTTCTGAAACCCAGGAAGGCTTTACCATGGAAACGTCTCCGGGAGCGCCCATCATCGCGATGCAGGCACTGGACGGGAACGGGAACGTGACCGAAGAACTGGCCACCTGTTATACATGGAAGACGGATACGGCCGGCGCGGGGGAAGAGGGTATCCGCCTGCGGGGTGAAACCTTGCAAAATGCCATGCAGAAGTTCAAGAAGTTTACGCCGGAGGTCTTCAGCACGTCGTTTGGGCAGCAGGTGGAATTCGGATTTGTGAACGAAGGCAGGGCCAACGCATACAACTGCAGCGACGCGCTGAACGGTGAGTATGTCAAAAACAGCAACGCGACGAAATATTATCCGATTTCCGCCCTGTTGTTTCTCTATGAAAAGACCTTAAATTCCCACGCGTTTTTAAACAGGGGTATTCCGGCCAACACATACTCATTGAGTGATGAACAGGAAGCGGGGCCCTGGCACGGCGATTACTATGTGCTGAACGTGAGCAATCAGGACCGGCAGGACATGTGGACTGTGACGGCGGAGAAAAATCTGCACATCGTGATGGAAAACCACGACCGTGATTACAGCTTCCCGTTCGTAAGGGACAATTATCACGGCGATCCTTCCTTTGTGGGTATCACCTGGAGCGCGTTCACCGGGGAAGCCATGACCAGTGTCAATGCGCTGTACCTGCACCGCCATATGACAGTGTTCGTGCCGGAGATGCTGGAGAATCCCGATACCTTTATCCGTCTGACGGATTTCTACAGCGGGGAAGGACCTGACGCGGTTACCACCAATGCCATGGCGGTATTGGTGCCGGAAGGCAACGACACCATGCGCCTGGGCCATGCGAACATTTCAGACAGGGGAAACATCCAGTTTTTTAAGGAGATGGGCCGCGCCGAAATCAAAGGCGAGGGTGTGCGGATCCGTGAACAGCCCAATACCAATTGCGCGATCCTGGGCGAAAAGGATACGGGTTATCCGCTGACAGTGCTGGGCTTCGTGAAAGAGCCGGGGGAAAAATACGGCACGTATAAATGGGCGAAAGTACAGCTGGACGACGGAACGGTCGGTTATGTGAGCGGCCAGTTCATCCGGGGCATCGACACACCGTTTGACTGAGAAAGGAATGCAGCCGTAACTTTCCGGACCGGCAGGATGGCTTTGCGGCCGTTCTGCAAAGAAAGGATACGATAACAGTTAATAATTTTATAACATCATAAAGTAAAAGGGACTGGCAGGACGAATCCTGCACAGTCCCTTTTTTAGAGAGGGGTGTCATATGTCTACTCAGGGAGGTGTCTTCTTCCTGCCGGATATTTTTCCGGGTTAAGTTTGCCTGTCATCCTTTTGTCTACTCTGCGTATTCAACATAATCAGGGTGACTGGTGCGGTGCGAGTTGTTGGCAATAATCGCGCCGATGATGCCGCCCACTACCAGTGCGCCAATCCAGTCTCCGCTGTGCATGCTGCGGTGGCCGCCATGATGGTGATGACGCGGCGGGGGTGCCGGGTGATGCCGGTGGATGACGGGACCGCTGCGATGGATAACAGGACCGCCGTGACGGATGGAGCCGCCTTTGTGCATCATGGGTTGCGCCTTGTGTCCCGGGCCGCCTTTGTGCATCACGGGACCGCCGTGACGGATGGAGCCGCTTTTGTGCATCATGGGCTGCGCCTTGTGTCCCGGGCCGCCTTTGTGCATGGATTGCATTCTCTGAGCCGGTGCGCTTTTATGAACGGCCGGCCTTGCATGGTGGCCGGAACTCTGTCTTTGCATAGGGGCTTTCATCTGATGACCGGAGGGGCCTTTCCGTGTTTCCGGACGAATCTGCTGGGACTGTGCCGGGGGTCTGCCGCCGCTGGGACGGGCTGCTGCCGCCTCGGATACGCCCATTACGAAAGAAGTGCTTAAGAAACTGGTCATCAGGGTCACTGCCAATATTTTCTGTAACTTTTTGGAAATCGTCATTTTATTCCCCTCCGTTCCTGCCGGTGCCGCAATGATTTATACAAGTGTTTCCGGCTGCTGTCTCCTGCCGGATATTTTCGTTGTCTGTATCATAACAGCAGGGTAGGGCAAAACCGTGACAAAAATATGTTTTTTTTATGGCATTCCACAGTTATGGGGAGCGGTTATAGAAAAACAGGAAAAAATGTGTTACAATAACACAGACATTTAACAGCAGAAAGCCGGCGAAACTGTTTTTTCACAGACGGTTACCGTGTTGGAGCAGGAAACCGCATCGGGGCTGTGCCTGTTTATTTTTAGTAAAATATGCTGCAAACCGGATGGCAGCGGAATGGAGATTGCAATGGTTGACGCAAAAAAAATAGAATTTGAATTTAAAAAATATATGGATATTTACAAGGCGGATCCGGAACTGGGCCATCTGATGCAGCAGATGACTTTCCAGGAACTGTTCAATGAAAAATTCATGAAAGAGAACAGCAAGTTCACTTCCATGGACGACATGCTGTTCAAAAGCGATTTCGGCCTGACAAACCCGCTGGAAATCGAAAAGGTGAACCAGGACAAGTGGAATGCGTTCATCGCAAGGAACACGGAGTGCGAGAACTGGCATCAGTTCGGCAAGCTGGCCATGATCGAATGGATGAAGACGGTCATCGACCTGTGGGCACAGGTGAAAGAAAAACGGGCGAAGGATGCAAAGAACGCGAAGAAGGCGGAGAAGAAAGCACAGAAAGAAAAGAAATAATAAAGAAGTCCTTTCCGGTTTGCTGTGAAAGACGGCAGGCGGAAAGGATTTTTCTTTTTGAAAAACCGCTTGCGAATCCACTTAATTCATAGTAGAATATAGGCATATAATGAAGTAAGAATAAACCCGTGCTGCGTGAAGGGATTCATTTTTCCTTTCGGCGCAGAAAAACGGTTTTCAGGAAATGCTGCGAAACCGGTGTTTCCTTCAGTTTTTCGAAAGAGGTGATTGCAGTATGCGGATTTCCACGAAGGGGCGGTATGCCACGCGCCTGATGCTGGACCTGGCGGTGCATTACGAATGCGGTTTTATTCCGCTGAAAGCGGTTTCCCAGCGGCAGAACATTTCCGATAAGTATCTGGAACAGATCATCACCCAGCTGAGCCGGGCGGGCTTTGTGCGCAGCGCCCGGGGCGCCCAGGGCGGGTACCGGCTGACGAAAGCTCCCGAAGAGTATACGGTGGGGGATATCCTCCGGACAACGGAGGGCAGCCTGGCCCCGGTCTCCTGTCTGGAAGCCGGCAGCGGCACCTGTGAAATGGAGCGGACCTGTGTGACCCAGGAAGTGTGGCAGCAGATTGAGGCTGCGGTGAACAATGTGGTGGACCATATCACCCTGGCGGACCTGGTGAAACGCTACCATGAAAAAGCCGGCGGCGATTATGTGATTTAAGAAAGAGGGATGCGTTATGATTACAAGAGAAGAAGCCTGGAAATTACTGACTGAGTTTAATAAAGATCCGTTCCATCTTCGTCATGCCCTGACGGTGGAAGGGGCCATGAGGCATTTTGCCCGCACCCTGGGATATGCGGAGGAAGAAGACTTCTGGGGCCTGGTGGGTCTGCTCCACGATCTGGATTTTGAACAGTATCCGGACCAGCACTGCACAAAATCACAGGAGATCATGCGGGAACGGGGACTGGATGAACGGCTGATCCACGCTACGGCCAGCCACGGTTACGGGATCACGGTGGACATCAAACCGGAACACGAGATGGAAAAAGTGCTGTTTGCCTGTGACGAACTGACGGGACTCATCGGCGCCTGCGCCCTGGTGCGTCCGTCCAAAAGCGTGCAGGACATGGAAATGAAATCCGTGAAGAAAAAATTCAAGGACCACAGATTCGCGGCAGGCTGCCACCGGGAAGTCATCAAACAGGGCGCGGACATGCTGGGCTGGACGTTGGAAGACTTGATTACAAAAACCATTGAAGCCATGCGCGTGGATGAAGCAAAGATTAATGCAGAGTGCGCAAAGTTTGAAGCATAAGGTTTTAAAATGAAGCAAAAAGTTTTAATGGCCATGAGCGGCGGCGTGGACAGCAGCACGGCGGCGCTGCTGCTGCAGGAAGCGGGCTATGATGTGGTCGGCGTCACCCTGAAGATGTTTGAAAACAAAGACGTCGGGGCGGGGGAAACCGACAGCAGTTTCGTCAATGTGCGGGACGCGAAGCAGGTTGCGGAAAAGATGGGATTTTCCCATTACGTGTTTGACTTCTGCCCGTACTTCCGTCAGTTTGTTATAGACCATTTCATTGCGGAGTATGAAAGCGGGCGGACGCCTAACCCCTGTGTGGACTGTAATAAAAACGTGAAGCTGGGGCAGCTGTTCCCGAAAGCGGAAGAACTGGGCTGCGATTACATTGCCACGGGCCACTACGCCAATGTAATATTTAATGAAGAAACCGGACGCTGGCTGCTGCTGCGGGGGGATGACCGGCAGAAGGACCAGAGTTATATGCTGTACACCCTGACGCAAAATCAGCTGGCCCATATCCTGTTTCCCCTGGGACACTTGCGCAAAACGGAAATCCGTGACAGGGCGGAAGCAGAAGGGCTGGCCAATGCCCGGAAACCGGACAGCCAGGATATCTGCTTTGTGCCGGACGGGGATTACGCCCGGGTGATACAGAATATTACAAGGCGCAAACCCCAACCGGGTCAGTTCATCCATCTGGACGGCACGGTGCTGGGAACCCACAAAGGGCAACTGCATTACACCATCGGACAGCGGAAGGGTCTGGGTATTGCCTATCAGTATCCGCTCTATGTGATCCGGAAAGATGTGGAAAAGAACATTGTATATCTGGGACCGCAGGAGGCGCTGTTCTCCGACACATTGATCGCGGAGCGCTGCAATCTGATTTCCATTCCGGAACTGAAAGGACCGGTGCGCGTAACGGCCAAACCCCGTTACCGGGCCAAAGATGTGCCGGCAGTGATTGAACCATTGGAAGACGGAAACATCAAAGTGACGTTTGATGAACCCCAGCGGGCACTGACACCGGGCCAGGCTGTGGTGTTTTATCAGGATGACGTGGTGGTCGGCGGCGGCACGATACGGTAATAAGTATAAATAACGGTAAGGAAATCATGATGGGAAAAAAGAACGTTTCAAAAAGAATGCGGGGATTTCTGGCAGCAGGTCTTTGGACTTGTGTCCTGACAGTATGCCCGCTCTATGGTGAAGCAGCGCTGCCGACGCATCCGGTGCCTTCTTCGCCTGCTGCAGCGGGAACCGGTTCCCCGGGGAAGGCCGAAAGCGGCATCCGGATACGGGTGGATCGGAGGGAAAAGACAGAAATCAGCAAGCCTGTTCCCGGGGAAAACGCAGCAGACAGGATATGGTTCAAAGCGAAAGGAGACCATACCTCTGTAAAAAGTGCCCCGGAAAACCGTCCCCGGCAGAAAGAAACAGCAAAGGAAACGGTTCACAACAGGTCAATAACTCCCGGCAGGACTGCAGAACCGGTAATTCCGCAGGCCGTTGGTTCAGGGTACACGGAAGCGGAAATCCGCCAGCAGATAATACAGCGCTATGCGGCACCCCGGCCGGAGTTCCGCCTTTTGTCCGGCGCGTTTGCGGGATCCGGGTACCGGCCCGGCACGATGGACGTTAAAATTCCGACGTTGTTTTTCCCGCCGGACGTGATGCAGGATGTTTCAGAAACCTTTTTGGAAAATCCGGATGGGACGTTTGGCACGAGGACCCGGGAAGACAGGACCAGGGGACTTTCGTCCTACGGAGCCGAAGCGCAGCAGCAACTGCTGAAACAGGCGGGGGAAAAAACAGGAGAGAATGTTCCGGCATCTACCCCGTTACATCCGGGCCCTGCGGCAGCAAGAACAAAATATAAAACCATTACGGTGCAGGTTCCTGTTCCTGCCCCGTCCCCGTTCCGCCCGCTGGCAAAAGGGGATTTTTACTGGTACAGCAATCATAAAGGACATTATGTGACAGCCTTACCCGGTTCGCTGCCCCAGAATCCCCTGCTGCAGGTACCGGCAACCGGGCCCATGCTGATCCGCGATGCCGGGCAGCATGAATTTATGGCAGTTAGCGTGGACGACCCGGTGGACACCTATTATTATAAGAATCAGGACACGTTCCCCGGTTACGGCAAAGCGGTGCCGGTGTTTACGGAGACCCGGAAAACTGCCCAGGGCGATGATGTCAGCATAAAATATATCCGCCGTTATGTGGACGGGCAGCAGTGCCTTATTGTGGACAGCGCCGCAAAACGGGCCGGAAAGACATATCGCGTCGCAGTCGTTTTCCCCGAAAGCAAACAGTATGAATACTTGCCGAAAGCGTTGTATATAATCGAAAACCTGAAGGGAATATGATGAATTGATGCTGTATAACAGATAAGGAGACCGGAAAGTATGGAACATGCTGAAGTCGTGCGCAGGATGGTTTTGTTTGACAAAGGGGATGCCCGCCGCATCCAGCATTTCTTAAAAGTCTATATGTTTGCTGCCCTCATCGGCAAAATGGAAGGACTGCCCCCGGAACAGCAGGAAATTCTGGAAATTGCCGCGATCCTGCATGATATAGGCATCATTCCGGCAGAAAAGAAGTACGGAACCAGTAACGGCAAGCTGCAGGAACAGGAAGGTCCGGCTTATGCCCGGGCATTGCTGCAGGAAGCAGGCGGTTATCCGCCGGAGCTGATCGACAGAGTCTGTTTCCTGATCGCCCACCACCACACATATGAGGGGGTGGACGGGACGGACTGGCAGATTCTGCTGGAAGCGGATTTCCTTGTGAATTCGTTCGAAAAGAATATGCCGGAAGAAGCCATTAAAAAAATGCGCTCCCGTGTTTTTAAAACAGGGAGCGGTATTGCCATGCTGAACAATCAGTATGGGTATGATATTTGATTATTGTAACCGGGTTGAATTATCTCATCTTTTTCAAAGCTGCCGCATTCTTAACCAGAATGACACCGGCGGCTTTCATTTTTTCCAGGGCGGCCTGCGTTGTATCGGGCGCGATACCGCGGCAGGCTGCTTCATTTAAAATGACGGTAAAGCCGGCGTCCTTCAACTGCAGAACAGTATTCAGCACACAGTAGTCCGTGGCCAGGCCGCCGCAGATCACGGTGGTGATGCCGTGCTGGCGTAAGAATTCAATGGCCCCGGTGCTGTATTTGTTGCCAAGGTCGTGATAGCAGGCACCGTAGGGATGTTTGTCCGGCTCGATGCCTTTCAGGCTCTGGAAGGCATAGGCTTCGGGATCCAGCCCGTCGATAAATTCAAAGCCGGGCGTGCCTACGATGGCATGTTTTGTCCAGTACAAGTCCAAGTCCGGATAGCCGGCCAGTGGGGTCAGGCACGGATGTTCCTCTGTGGCAATCCATTTCGCGTAAGGGGAATGGGCGTCACGGGAAGCAATCCGCAGGCACGCAAGCTTTGCCTGTGCGTTCAGTTCCGGTACGATCTTGTCTCCTTCCGCCACCGGCAGTTCGTCGGGGCAGACCGGGGTGAAGGTTTTCTGGGCGTCAATATCAAAAGCGGCAATAAAGTTTTTTGCGGGTAAACGATAATTGAACATGTTGTTACCTCCTAAATGGTTAAAAGCATTATACATAATGAAGCAGATTATGTAAAGATTCCGTTGGCAGTTTTTATTGCGAACAGATAAATAATTTTCATTTAATTTTCGCGAACTGTTCGAAATAAAACTCTTGACAAACGAACTGTTTGGTTGTAATATAATTATAACAAACAAACGTTTCAAAAGAGGTGAACAAAATGAAAAGATTTTTAATTGCTTTTTTATTAGGCGCGTTAATGAGCGGCGGTTTTACATACATGACAGTTTCTGCTTCCCCGGAAATCTATGAGAAACAGGTTATTACCGTACATACGGGAGACACATTGTGGGATATTGCGGCCGACTGGAGCGGCAGGGATGAAGATATCCGTGAAGTGATCCTGCGGATCCAGAAAGAGAACAAACTGTCAGGCAGCGACCTGGCGGTGGGACAACGGCTGGTGATCCCGGTTCGCAAAACCGTAGCAGATGTGGTTGCCGAACAGAACGAACGGAATGCGGGCAAAGCGCAACTGGCGGCAAGGTAAAATAGAAGCAAGGAAGCGCAAACTCTTTCAAGCGGCGCTTCCTTAGTACATTCTCAGGCTTTTCTCCCTAACCATAATTTCACTTAATTTTCAGTTCTTCAATTTCAACTCTTCCCAATAATTTCCCGGAATGACAAGGTCATGTCCGGGAATTTTTTTCCGGTCAAACAGGGGCAGGATATCGGTTGCTTTCAGTGGTTCCGGTTTGCTGATCTGCCCCAGCAGCCAGGCGATATAACCGAGCAACGGTTCCGGTCTGCCAAGTTCCTGACGGAGAAAGCCCATGTCCGCCGCTTTGTCCCGTTTGGCAAGACGGGCTCCTTCCCGGGTGATCAGCATAGGCAGGTGCAGATATTCCGGCACATCGAAACCCAGCGTCTGGAAAAGGTAGATCTGCGGCGCGGAAGAACTCAGCAGGTCGCAGCCCCGTACGACCTGGCTGACGCCCATCAGTCCGTCGTCAATGGTCACGGCCAGCTGGTAGGCAAACACGCCGTCGCTGCGGCGGATGATGATGTCGCCCCAGTCACGGGCCAGGTTAAAAGACTGTATACCGTAACAGCCGTCGCAGAACGTAATATCTGTGTCCGGCAGGATCAGCCGGGCAGCAGGCCTGCGCTGTTTTGCTTTTTCACGGACCTCCGCGTCTGTCAGCCGGCGGCAGGTGCCGGCATAGACCACGCGCCCGTCCGATGCATGGGGCGCGTCCGCCACATGCAGCTGCGCGCGGCTGCAGAAGCAGGGATAGACGAGTTTTTTGCCGGTCAGCTGTTCATAGTATTTTTCATATATGACAGTTCGTTCGCTCTGATACGGGACGTCCGGATTGTCCCAGGTGATGCCCAGCCACTCCAGATCAGACAGAATCTGGTCTGCGTTGGCGCGGGGACAGCGGACCGGGTCCAGGTCTTCAATACGCAGCAGGAAATCCCCGCCGGCGCTTTTGGCGCAGAGCCAGGCGGCCAGCGCGGTGTAAACATTTCCCAGGTGCATGCGCCCGCTGGGGGAAGGGGCGAAACGGCCCACGGTTTTTCGGGAAAAAACAGCTTCTTTTTTCAGCATGACAGCTTCCTCTAATTGTTCATAAAGATTTCAATTTTTATTATAGCATAAAGGATATAATATAAAATACAGGAAATGAAGGACAATATTTTTCTTTCAAACAATTGTGATGTTTGTGATCAGTATAATCTGTATGGGTTTGGAGAGGTTACGTTATGGCTGAAGATGAAGTAAAACAGACGGTACAGGATGAGGCAGCGGAAAAGGTAACGGAAGAAGCTGCTGAAGCTTCTGCTGCGGCAGAGAATACGGAAAAAACTGCGACTGCAGGCGAAGCCGGCAAGGCTGAAGAAGCCGGTGCTGCGGAGGAAACCGCAAAAGAGGAAACCGTTGCCGGCGACGAAGAAGAAAAAAAGGAAATCGAACCACTGGAAGATATTGATACCGAATGGGAAGCGGAAAAGCTGTGCCGCTGGGGTGCGGCCCGTGCCAGTGTGCTGGTGGTGGCTCCCGTTTTCGGTACCATGGCGCTGATCGCCAACGAAGTGTACATGATCACCCGCCTGGCCGACCTGCGGGGCATCAAAGTCTCCGAAGGAACGGCGTTGGGCCTTCTGGGTTCTTTGGGCGCGACCTTTATCGGACAGTCGGTGTTTACCCTGCTGCCGATCCCGGCCATCCAGATCCCGCTGGCGGTGTCCATTACCTACGGCGTGGGCAAGGCGGCCAACGCCTGGCTGAAAGCCGGCCGGCCGGAAGATGTGGCCAGCTTCCGGGAAGTGTTTGAAAAGGCCCGCAAAGAAGGCGCGGAAAACGCGGACACTTTCAGCAACATGGACTGCAAGGACGAACCGCTGGGTGACGAAAGCAAAAAGTTTGACCTGAACGCCCTGAAAGAAAAAATGAAAAATGTCAAAGGGGAAGACGTGTTTGCCGGCGTCAAGACCACCGCGGACAAGGCTGAATCCACCATTTCCCAGAAGATCAAAGACTTTAATGACCGCATCGTGAACCCGCTGAAGACCAAGAGCGACCGCTGGATATCCGCCCAGAACTGGCAGCAGCTGTCCCGGGGCGAACTGGTCATTCCGTATACCGAGATCAAGGCATATATGACGAAAGCCCTGGCCGGCAGCGATTTTGCCCTGCTGGACATCGGCTATCTGGCGCCGGACTACCTGCGGATGAACCTGCAGCACAATACCTACGGCACGCTGGAGCTGAAACTTTCCGTCCTGGACTTTTACGTGGACCAGAACGAGGCCGATGCCCATATTAAAGTGGAAGGCTTCGACATTTTCAATAACGACTTTGCTTCCCTGGTGGTGAATACGGTCGGTGACAAACTGATCGTCGCGATTATCGATTTGATTTTTGATAAGGTGACCATTGAGAATAAAGACGTGGAAGTAACCTATGAAAACGGCGTGATTGGCCTGGACTTCACCAAAACCCTGCAGGAAAGCAAAATCGGCAAGACCCGCTTCCTGAAAAAATCCGTGCTGGACGTGTTGCACCTGACAAACCTCAGCGTGATGGAAGAAGGGCTGAAAGTGAAAGCCAGCGTAAAGTTGTGAGCGGCATCTGTGCAGAATGAAACGATGACAGAACCGGAGCGCGCATGAGCAGACACTGCCATGTAAGTTTAACTTAATAAGAAGATATGCTGCTGAAGCCGTTCTGTCGAAGGTCCGGCTTCAGCATTTTCTTTTTGGGCCGCCGGCAGCCGGACAGTTTTGCCAAAATCTTATATTTGGTGTAAAATATAATGGTACACTGCATAAGTGTTTGTATTTTTATTTGTGAAAGCAGGAACCGGATAACGGTTCCCTGACCTTGATTCTGTTTACTGACAAGCCGGGAAAAGGCATGCTTGTTTTTCCGGCAGGAGGAATGTGTGGCGTTAACGTATCGCAGAAGAACATCGGCGATGGTGGAAGGCGCGATCTGCGCGGCCATTGCAATCGTTTTTAATTTATTGTTTGCTTATGTTCCCTTTATGGGGATCATTTTAAACCTGATCATGCCCCTGCCCCTGGTGGTCTGCGGCATGCGGAACGGGATGCGCTGGAGCATCATGGCTGCCGTGGTATCCACGGTGCTGGTGGCCATGACCGTGAATCCGATCCATGCGTTGTTTTACATCGGCGTGTACGGTGTCATGGGCATCGTGCTGGGCGAGTGCATGCACCGCCACCTGCCGGCGCAGAAGCTGTTGCTGTATGCATCCATCGGGGCGCTGGCCAGTATCGGCATCAACATGCTGCTGGCCCTGTATGTAATGGGCATCCATCCTGTGGACATGATGTTCAAGTCGCTGGACGATGCCATCCCGCAGATTGCGGCATCATTTAACACGGGGAACATGACGCCGGAACAGTCCGCGGCCTTTACAGCCCAGATGACGGAAATGGTCTCCATGATCAAGATCATCCTGCCGGGCGCCATGCTGCTGATGGCGCCGATCCTGGTGATGATCAACTACTGGGTGGCCCGCAGGATTCTGGCCAGGACCGGGGAGACATTCCCGGAATTTCCCCCGGTGGACGAGTGGTCCTTCCCGCCGGTGGTGGCGCTGGTCTACGTGGCGGCCCTTTTTGGCATCCAGTTTTTTGTCAACGACCGGACCCATATCGGTTACACCATCTGCGCCAACGTGTGGGCCATATGCAGCATGCTGCTGATGGTGCAGGGACTGGTGTTTATCTACTGGTATCTCAAAACCCATAACAAACCCCTCTGGTGGATGCGGGTGCTTATCCCCGTTTCCATGTTTATTTCCCTGGTGGGACTGCTTGTGACCTATGTGGGCGCGTACGACATCCTGTTTGACGCCCGCAAGCTCCGGACGAAGAAATATGCGGCGGAACGGGAACAAAAAAAGAAATAAAGGTTCCGCAACTGGATTGTCGTATAACTTACGAAGCATTATGAGGTGATTGGAATGTTTGGAAGCAGGAGCCAGTTCTCCAACTGGAAAGAAATCTGTGTTTATGTGCTGATCATTGCCCTGCTGATAGCCGGACTATGTTTCCTGCAGCCGCTGTTCATTCCGGCGGGTGTGCTGATATTCATTATAGTAGTCTGGTTTGCCCGCCGGGCCTATACCAGAAAGAAACAGATACTGTCCGATTATCTGGACGACGTGATTCGTAATATTGAGCGTTCCGTACATTATTCTACAAAGAACCTGGATATAGGGATTGCCGTATTTTCCAGTGACGGAAGGCTGCAGTGGAAAAATGAAAAATTCCAGGAATGGACCGGTCTGAAAACACTGGAGAAAAAGAAACCGGAAGAGGTGCTCCCCCTGCCGGAGAACGCGTTTGAAACCATGTGCGTAAAGGACGACAGCAAGCTCATTAAGATGCGGGGCCGGTATTACAACATGCGTTATTTCAGCGTGCAGAACCCGGCTAAAACTACGGACGGCAAGGAAGCCGCCACGGCCAGTACGCTGATGGTTTACCTGACGGATGTAACCGAATGGGAACAGCTGAAGCAGCGCTTTGCGGAAGAACGCCTGTGCCTGGCTTTTGTCCGCTTCGACAATTATGAAGACGTAATGAAAGGCCTCGGGGAAAGCGCCCGGGCCAACCTGAACGGGGAAATCGGCCAGATCCTTAATAAATGGGTAGAGTCTTTGCGCGGGTTTGTGGTGCGCGCCAATAATGAAAACTTAGTGGTGGGCATAAACTATAAAAACCTGCAGAAAGCAATCGATGATAAATTTTCCATCCTGGACAAGGTGCGGGAGGTGCGGCTGGAGAACAAACTGGCGCCTACCATCAGCATCGGCATCTCCAAAGACGGGGACACCCTGCAGGACGTCAGCATGCACGCAGCCAAGGCGCTGGATCTTGCCCTGGGCCGGGGCGGCGACCAGGTCGTGGTGGAATGCGACAAGCAGATGCAGTATTTTGGCGGGACCAACGCGGTCAGTGCCAAAAGCACACGGGTGCGGGCCCGGATCGTGGCCCACAACATCCGGGAGCAGATGGAAGAGGCGGACAAGGTCTTTGTCATGGGCCATGCCAATGAAGATTATGATTCCATCGGCAGCGCCGTCGGTGTGGCCAAGCTGGCCCTGTCCCGGAACAAACCTACGTTTATTGTGGTCAGTGACCGCAGCACGTCCCTGCAGAAACTGAAAAAACTGGTATTTAACGGTGAACTGAATATTTCCGAAGAAGACAAACAGTATGAAGGCATTTTCGTTCACGAAGAAGACATCCTGAAAGAAATCACGCCGAGGAGCCTGCTGATGCTGGTGGATCATCACCGGGCCGTGTTAAGCGCCAGCCAGAAAGTGCTGGAAGCGATTCCCCAGAAACGGATCATCATCGACCACCACCGGAGAGCGGAAGATATCATCAAGAATACGATTCTGAAATACATGGAGCCCTCTTCTTCCTCAGCTAGCGAGCTTGTGACGGAACTGACGGGGTACTTTGACGACAAGCTGGAATTCACCAAAGGGGAAGCTACGGCGTTGTACAGCGGTCTGGTGGTGGATACCAAGAACTTCAATGTGCAGACCGGCGCCCGGACCTTTGAAGCGGCGGCCCTGCTCCGCACTTCCGGGGCTGATCCGGTCCTGGTACGGCAGTTGTTCAAGGACGACCTGGACGCGTTCCGGAAACGGTACCGCCTGATCGCCGACGCGGAAACACCGCTGCCCCATATGGCGATAGCCGTCAACCGCAACGTGGAAAACACCAGTGAGACTTCAATTCTCGCGGCCCAGGCGGCGGATGCCATGATCAATGTTACGGAAATCGCCGTGGGCGTGGTAATTTCCGCATGCACGGACGGCTGTGTAAATGTAAGCGCCCGCAGCGACGGCAGCATCAATGTCCAGATCATCATGGAAGAATTAGGCGGCGGCGGTCATCAGACGGTGGCCGGCGTGCAAATCCAGAATGCCGATGCGGATGAAATCAAACGGCAGATTATCGAATTAACGAAGAAACAGTTTGACGAAGCAGAAGAGAAGGAGAAGGAGAAAGAAAAGAATGAAAGTTATCTTATTGAGTGATGTTAAAAAATTAGGGAAAAAAGGGGATGTTGTGGAAACGGCGGAAGGCTACGGCCGCAACTATCTGATCCCCCGTAAGTTAGCAAAAGAGGCTACTGCGGTCAACATGAACCAGGCCATGCAGGATAAAAAAGTGGCAGAACACCGGGCTGCCCAGCGGAAAGACGAAGCGGTGATGCTGGCTTCCCAGGTGGAAAAGGTTACCGTGAAAATGAAATTAAAAGTCGGCGCCAATGGAAAGCTGTTCGGCGCCATTACGTCCAAAGATGTGGCGGAAGCCCTGATGAAGCAGACCGGCCTGGAGGTTGACCGCCGCAAGATCTGCTTCAATGTTGCGGTATATAGCGAGAAAGGTATCGTCGGCCGTGGCACTCACGAGCGCTTCATCATCGACGAAAAACGTTTCGGCGAAAAAATCAGTTCCCGCTG
>JAFSOW010000224.1 GCA_017443165.1 Acidaminococcaceae bacterium
ATTGCCCATGATACTGGTCATCAAAGCCGCAAAATATTCCGCAGGCCAATGAGCTTTAAGGTATGCCGTCTGATAAGCAACCAGACCATAAGCCACGGAATGGGATTTATTAAAACCGTACCCGGCAAACTTCAGCAGTAAATCAAAAATCTCTTTGCTCTTTTCCGGCGGAATGTTGTGGTTCATTTGCGCCCCTTCCACAAAGCGGCTCTCCATGGCAATCAGGTCTTTCGCCTTTTTCTTGCCCATGGCCCGACGCATAATATCTGCTTCGCCCAAAGAGAATCCTGCCAGGATGCGCGCAGTATTCATGACCTGTTCCTGATACAGCACAACTCCATAGGTATCTGCCAGAATACCATCCAACAGGGGATGAATGCTTTCCACTGCGTGATGTTGCTTCCGGCCTTCGATAAACTTATCTGCCATGCCTGCGTCCAACGGACCAGGCCGATATAATGCTACCAGTGGTACCAAATCACGCATGGACGTGGGAGCCAACCGTTCTACCAGCTGTGTCATGCCTGCGCTTTCCAGCTGGAACACCCCCTGTGTATCCCCGGCGCAAAGCATCTTACTGACCGCTTCATCTTCTAACGGAACGTTGTCCAGATCAATGACCTGTCCCGTACTTTCTTTAATATAACGCAAGGCATCATCCATCACCGTCAGGGTACGCAATCCCAAAAAGTCCATCTTTAAGAGACCGAGTTCTTCCACCTGAGTTTTGTCAAACTGTGTGGTAATCATACGTTCCTGACTGATACCGGTTTCAATATCTGTGGCTTCGTCCAGTTGCAGGGGCACCAGTTCAATCAGGGGTTTGGGCGCAATTACCACGCCGGCCGCATGAGTACCGCTGTTACGTGGCAGGCCTTCCACACTCTTGGCAATGTCGATGATGCGTCTTACATCCGGGTCGCTGTCGTACATGGCCCGCAGGTCTTTGGACTGCAGCGCCCGATCCAATGTAATTCCAAGTTCCCGTGGTACCGCTTTGGCTACCTGGTCTGTCTTCTGCAAACTGATGCCCAAAGCCCGGCCCACATCCCGGACCGCCGCCCGAGCCTGCAGAGTACCGAAGGTGATGATCAGCGAAACATGATCCGCTCCGTACTTACGAATCACATAGTCCAGTACTTCGCCACGCCGCCGGTAACAAAAATCTGTATCAATATCAGGCATGCTGACCCGTTGTGGATTCAGGAAGCGCTCAAAGAGCAAATCAAAATCCAGCGGGTCGATGTTGGTGATGTGCAGCAGGTAGGCCACGATAGAACCCGCTGCGCTGCCCCGGCCCGGTCCCACCGGAATCGGATCCGGGTTGCCTGAATCATCTGTATGGTTCCGGCAATAGTTGATAAAATCCCACACGATGAGGAAATAGGCCGCATAGCCCATCGTTTTGATGATTTCCAGTTCATAATTCAGACGTTGGCTTATTTCCGCTGCTTTTTTCAGGCGTGTTTCTTCCGGCAGTTTTGCCAGCAGAGCACCGTACCGTTTGGGTATTTCTTCTTCACAAAGACTGCGCACATATTTGTCAGCACTGTTATGAAACTGTTCCGGAATCGGAAACTCCGGCAGCAATAACTTTCCAAAAGTAAAATCTACGTTACAGCGTTCCGCAATGGCATGGGTATTTTGCAACGCTTCCTCGTCGTTGGGAAACAGTGTTTGCATCTCCTCATAGCTCTTACAGTAATACCAGTCGTTATTGAAGCGCATCCGATCCGGATCGTCCACTTTCTTGTTGGTCTGGATGCAGAGCAGCACGTCCTGGGCAGAAGCATCTTCCCGTTTCACATAATGAATATCGTTAGTAACCACAAGCTTCACACCGTATTTTTCCGCAAATATATGTAACTGCCGGTTCACTATTCGTTCTTCTTCCAAATTGTGGTTCTGCATTTCCAGGAAAAAGTTTTCCCTGCCAAAGATATCAATATATTCCTTTAATGCCTGTTCCGCGCCGTCTAAGTTTTTGTGGATAATCATCTGTGGAATCTCTCCCTGTATACAGGCAGAAAGACAGATTACACCTTTGCTATACTTGCGAAGAATCTCCTTATCAATGCGTGGCTTGCGGTAAAAACCGTCAATAAACCCCAAGGAAACCAGCTTCGCCAAATTGTGATAGCCTTCCTGATTTTCCGCCAGCAAGATCAGATGATAGCGGGGTTGTTTGTCTATCCGTTCAAAACGGCTCCCCGGCGCAAGATAACATTCGCAGCCGAAGATGACCTTGATGCCCGGTTTTCCCTCATTTTCTGCTTCTTTATTTAGTTTCTGCGCTGTCTGATAAAAGTCTACTGCGCCGTACATGTTGCCGTGGTCAGTGATGGCGATGCTGTCCATCCCCATCTTCATAGCACACTGCAGCAGTTCTTTCGGTTTTGATGTACCGTCCAACAGACTGTATTGCGTATGCACATGCAAATGCGTAAAAGGTACACTCATAATAACTCCTGTTCAAATTCAAAAATGACTCGCTATTATTATTAATTTTTTACTCAAATACTCTTTGTATTACAGATTATAACCGAATAAAAAAAATGCATTGTCCGTAATTACGGACAATGCAAAAACATTGCATCACTTTTAGTTTATCTTTTACCCAACGGATTACGCTGCGCTTTCATAATACACGACGAGTTCTCCCGTCCCTTGGCTGCAATTGTAGCACTTCTTGCATGATTTAATCCGCAAATGGCAGAGGCCAGCGCTTCAGATATATCGTCCAGCCTTATATCTCACACTTTAAAAAACGCCTTTCGTGTTAACGTAATACCAACAGCATTCTTACAGTGTTGATATCCAAATTCACTATTTTTAATTTTGTTCTTTTTTTCAAAGGATTGCTTCCCTGTATTAAATAGCGTTCTACTGGTTTTTTCAACACCGCCCACGAACAAAAATGCTGCCCACATATCATTATTCAAAGCCTTTTTTAAGTCTTTTTCAGAAACATTAGGTATTAATTCATAATGCATTAAGTATTCCATTTTTCTCATAAACTCTTTTTTTATCTTTTCAGTATCACCGAACAACATATCATAATAGTTTTCAAAATGCTTTACTTTATTATCGGTACTTTTATTATCAACTTTTAACTCAATCGATCCAAAGC
>JAFSOW010000023.1 GCA_017443165.1 Acidaminococcaceae bacterium
CAGTTTCAATGGCTTGCCAGGCAGCCGGGTCGAGGCATACCGGGCCGGGATCACACAGATTACTTTCATGAAAGCATCTCCTTTGCTGATACTATGGATTCTAAAACAGGTTGGTTTACGTTTTACTCTATTATGTGCTTAAGACTTCTTTAGTTTCAGGCAATTCACTTTTCTTCTTTGTTTTCTTCAGCACGGTCTCCACCGTTTCTTTCAATCTTCTGTCAAAAATTTCTTCGTCCCGGGTAATCATAATGTCCATGTTCATAACGTACAGGGGAATATCCCGGTTAAAGTAAATGAATTCCGTGGGAATCTTTACCGCGTCCTTACCGGTAGTGATCAAAGCGTCAGCTTTCAGTGTGCTGGCCCGCTCTGCTATATACTGCATTTCCAGCATACCGTAATCATGATGGTCAGGATAGCGGATCGCTTCCACAATGTCCAGATCGCAGCCGGATACATTCTGCTCAAAAGATGAGGGATTACCGATAGCGGAGAACACCATGACCTTCTTGCCTTTTAATTCTTCCAGGGGCAGGGGATTCTGCTGAATGCCTTTATACCAGTCTGCAATCTCCACAAACTCTTTGGGGTGATGGATGCTTTCCACGATAGGAGCTTCCGTATTGTACTGCCGGATATTTTCCGCCAGACTGGTCCGCGTCAGCTGGGAACTCTGGTCGGATTTGGTGAACAGGAACATATCGGCCCGGTTCAGATGATTCAGGGGTTCACGCAGAATACCCCGGGGCAACAGATTTCCGTTGCCGAACAGATTCAGGGTATCCACCAGCACGATGTCCAGATCCCGGTTCAACTGCCAGTGCTGGTAACCGTCGTCCATGATGATGACTTCGGCACGAAGCTTGTCCACTGCGTAACTGCCGGTCACGTCACGGTTCTTGCCGATGACCACCGGAATCCCGGGCATCATCTTGGCCATCAGGTAGGCTTCGTCACCGGCCTCGTAGCTGGTCATGAAAATTTTCTTCCCGTCGGAGACCACGCCCAGTGGTTTATCCCAATGGGAACGGTAACCACGGTTCAGAATTACCACCCGGTAACCCATATCTTTTACCATCATGGCTACCCGCTGGGCGGTAGGTGTTTTACCGGTACCGCCTACGGTAATGTTACCGATGGAGATGACACAGCAGTCCAACTTCCGCCTGGACAGGATGCCTGCTTCATACAGCCACAGGTTCACCCTGGCACCGAATCCGTAAATATAGGACAGTCCCCGCAATAAACCCAGCAGGATAAACGCGTACCAGGGACGTTCCGGGGCATGGGCTATGTGGAAAATGTATTGGATAATGGCGGCGCCGTGTTTCAGGCCTCCTCCGCCTGCGTCATTAAAGTTACGGGTATTGACAGGATATTCTTTCGTATAAGCACGGGGAACGGAGGCTTTCTCCAACAGGTCTGTCAGGTAATGCATGGTATTCAGGGCCGCGCCCCGGTTTTCCCGGATGACCTGCATGGAGGCATCCCCCATCTTTTTGCGGAGGGAATCGTCTCCCGAAATTGCCAGTAATTCTTTAGCCAGATCGCGGGCATCCTGCACCGTATGTAAGGCGCCCGCTTTGGTCAGCAGAGAGTAGGAATCCTTGAAACTCAGCATGCTGGGGCCCACCAGGATAGGCTTGGCATGGGCAGCCGGTTCCAGCACGTTATGGCCGCCGTACCCTTTGGTCAGACTGCCGCCTACGAATACGATATCGCCTACGGCATAGATGCGACCCAGTTCGCCGATGGTGTCAATCAGCAAAACCGGATATTCCGGCCGGGGTCCGCTCATCTCCTTCAACTTGGACCGTAAGCCGGCCTGGTAATTAAACTTACCGCTCAGCCGCCTGATTTCATTCACCTTGTCAGTCCAGCGGGGAGCTATGACAAGCCTTGCTTTGGGATACTGTTTGCGCAGTTCGGTAAAAGCTGTCAGCAAGATACTTTCTTCCGGTGTATGCGTGGAACCTGCCACGATGACCGGATATGCGTCGTCTCCCAATCCCAGTTCTGTTTTATAGCTGGCCAGATCTTCCGGCGTCACTTCCGCATAGGTCTGATCAAATTTGGTGTTACCGGTCACAAAAATCTTTTTGGGATCCGCACCCAAATGGGTAATGTAATTGGCGTCAATGCTGGACTGCATGCAGAAACGGCTTACGGTCCTCAGCATGTCGCGCCAGATACTGAACAGATACTGATACGTCTTAACAGACCTTTCGGAAATACGGCCGTTGACCATCATCACGGGGATGTTCCTGTCCCGGATCGCCCGCAGGAAGTTCGGCCACAATTCTGTTTCTACCGGCAGGAAGATACCGGGGTGTACGCGCCGTACGACGGACTCCGCCACCCAGGGCAGATCCAGCGGGAAATAGATATAGCCGTCTGCTTCCGGTATGATCTGCTTCGCCATATTGTAACCGGCTACGGTAAAAGCAGAAACCAGCACTTTCCGCTCCGGCATGATTTTTTTGATTTCTTTTACAATCGGACTGGTAGCTACGATTTCACCAACCGACGCGCCATGAATCCAGATGCAGTCGGAACTCATCACATTCGCAATTTCTTCCCGGCGGATCAGGCCCATGCTCTGCCGGAACCGTACGCCGAAGCCTTTTTCCGTAAACAGCCGGTATAGAAAAAACGGCAGTATTACGATGAAAAATACCAGCAGGCCTAAAATATTATATATAATATACATCATAGGTTACTATCAACTCTCTTCCGTATTCGTCCGGTACTGAATCTGATACAGATGCGCATATAACCCGTTCTCTGCCATCAGTTCTTCATGGGTTCCGTCTTCCGCCAGTTTTCCTTTATCCAGCACCAGGATCCGGTCGGCATTCTTTATGGTAGACAGACGGTGGGCTATTATGATAGAAGTACGCCCCACCATAAGCCGGTTGAGGGCTTCCTGAACCACCCGTTCGCTCTCCGTATCCAGGGCAGACGTGGCTTCGTCCAGAATCAGGATACGGGGATCTTTCAGAATAGCTCTGGCAATGGCAATGCGCTGCCGCTGCCCGCCGGAAATGTTCACGCCCCGGTCTCCGAGCATCGTATTATAGCCTTCCGGCAGCTCCATTATGAAATCATGGGCGTTAGCCGCTTTGGCCGCCGTCTCGATTTCCTCTTTTGTAGCATCCAGACGGCCATATAAAATATTGTCGTACACCGAACCGTTGAACAGGATGGTCTCCTGGGGCACGATGCCTACCTGGTTCCGCAGGGAGTCCAGCGTAACGTGCCTGATATCCGTTCCGTCAATGCGAATCGTGCCGGCATCACAGTCATAAAACCGGGGTAGCAGGCTGGCAACAGTCGACTTACCGGCGCCGGAAGGCCCTACCAGGCCAATAGCCTGGCCAGGTTTCGCCTCAAAGGAAAGGTCATGGAGAATCTCATCCCCGGCGTTGTAAGAGAATGTCACATGCTCAAAGCTGACGTTACCAGTCACCGCCGGAAGCGCTTTTGCGTCAGGCAGGTCCTGTACTTCTTCACGCAGGTCAAGTACATCAAAGACACGCTGAGCTGCTGCCAAAGCTTTCTGAATATTGCCGCTCACCCTGGTGATCCGCTTGATAGGGTTGGAAATATTCACCGCATAAGCCAAAAAGGCAACCAGAGAACCGGCTGTAGTTTCTCCTGCGATAACATTGTTGCCGCCATACCACAGAATAAGGGTTACACCCAATGCCGCTACAAACTCTATGGTCGGCGTCAGGGTAGCCATGTATTTTGCGTTCTTCAGATTTGCCTTCAGATTTGCCTCATTTTCCCTTTCAAAACGTTCAATCTCGTACTGTTCCCGCACAAAAGACTTGACCACCCGGGCAGAAGAAACCGATTCCTGCAGCACGGAAGTGATATCTGCCGTAGCTTCCTGAATCTGTCCACCGGAACGGCGGATCTTCTTTCCGAAATAATTCATAAAATACAGTACTACCGGGAATGTCAGAATGGTAAACAGTGTCAGCTTCCAGTCAAGATAGACCATGGCGCAGACAGAACCGATCAGAATGATGCTCTCCGTGACCAGTTCAATGGTGTTGTCCACCATGGCGCCCTGCAGGGCATTAACATCGTTGGTCACATAGCTCATGATGGTACCCGTCTTATTCTTATCATAAAAAGACATGGAAAGGCGCTGCAGCTTGCGGAACACTTCACTCCGGATATCAATGATAACATGCTGTCCTACATAGCTCATGAGGTAATTCTGCCCGTACAGGAAAATACCCCGCAACAAAAAAATCACCACAATACTGGCTGAAATCACGTTCAGCATGTAATAGTCTTTGGCATTCAGCACCTTGTCGATCATATCCCTGAAGATCCAGGGAAGGTACAGGTTTCCGGCCGCCGCCAGCATAGTACATAAAAGCGCTATCGACAATATATGAAGATATGGTTTGATATAACTTAAGATACGCTTATATAAAATCATCTGAACTCCTTGCAGAATCAATGTTTTCTTTTATCGTTTCCCGTCCGGCAGGAGATGCCTGCCCCGGTTTTGCCGGGCCATGCGGAGCACCAGTTCCGCCACCCGTTTTACGGCGCCGGGTTCTCCCAGTTTTTCTTTAACTTCCTGCAGGTCGCGCTGCAACAGGGCAAAACGTTCCGGTTCCAACAGCTCCAGCGCCGTGGACGCAATCTTTTCCGGCGTGCAGTCATCCTGCAGCAGCTCCGGCTCAATCAGTCTTCCCGCCACAATGTTGGGCAGACCGATGTTGGGAATCTCCACCACCTGTTTGGCAATCCAGAAGCTGACCGGGGACGCTTTGTACAGAATTTCGCAGCCCAGTCCGCACAATGCCGCCTCCAGTGTCACCGTGCCACTGGTAGCAATAGCAAGATCCGCCACGCTCATCACGTCGTAATTATGTCCTTCGGTCAGTTTTATATCCAGACCAGCCTGTTTGACAGGTCCTTCCAGCATTTCCCTGGCAATGGTCACCGCCCGGGGCATGGCGAAATCAATATCCGGGCGCTTCTGTTTCAATAGCTTTGCCGCCGCCAGCATATCCGGCAGCAGACGCTGAATCTCCATGGTACGGCTGCCGGGCATCAGCAGGATCAGGGGATGCCCGCCCCGTTTCCCCGCCAGCTGTTCTGCTTCGTTGCGGGGCAGCGACGGTTTTACCGTGTCCACCAGAGGATGACCGACAAACTCAATATCGGCCCCATAGGATTTATACAGATCGTACTCAAAGGGAAAAATGGACGCAATCTTGTCCACGACCTTCACCACACCGGCAGCCCGGCCGGGTCTCCATGCCCAGGCAGAAGGAGCGATAAAGGAAACCACTTTGATTCCCCGTTCTTTCGCCAGCTTTGCCAGCCGCATATTAAAGCCCGGATAATCAATGGTCAACAGCACGTCAGGTTTACGGCGGTCCATAAGTTCGATAAACGCACTGCGCAGCTTCCAGATATCCGGAAGCCGTTTCAGCACTTCCACAAAGCCCATGACACTATGGTCTTTGATATCGAACAGCACCTCCCCGCCCGCTTCCCGCAGGCAGTCGCCGCCCATACCAAAGACTTCCGCTTCCGGTTCCAGTTGTTTAATGGCGCGGGTCACGGCGCCGGCATGCAGGTCGCCGGATGCTTCTCCCGCAGAAATCAATATCCTGGTCATGATACCTCTATGTACTGCCGGCCGTTACAGGCATTTTAAAATGCAAAGCTTACCTTGTCAGGAAGGCTTTCTGCCGCAGCCAACAATTATCCATTTTTATACATACTAAATCATCTTATTATAACACAAAAAAGCAGCTGAATAAACCTTTCAGCTGCTGATTCCATAAATATTTCATTTTTTGTGAACGCTGCCCCTTCCACAGAACAGGCCTGCCAACGCACATACGAAAAAATCCGCATTGCCCGGCTTCCGTCAACCCAGTTCCGACTCGTTCATGGACACAATGGTTATGCCTTTTTCGTCCGCCATAGCCAGGGTGCGTTTGCGGTCCACCAGCAAGGTTCTGCCCGCTTCAATCACAATGCCGGTGGCGCCCGCATGGATCATGGATGTCAACGTGGTGGTTCCTACGCTGGGCATATCAAAACGATTATCCTGGGCAGGCTTGGCTGTTTTGGCCACGATTACGCCGCCTTTGCCGAGAAAACCGCCCCGCAGAATACAGGCGTCGGTTCCCTCAATTGCCTCCAGCGCCATGACCGCCTGATTCTTTACCACTACCGTCTGCCCGATGTCCAGACGTCCCAGTTCCTTGGCCATACGGAAGCCGAACTGCATGTCTTTCCATTCCTGTTCCGTCGGTTTCCGTTTCGTCAGCACACCCGGCTCCGGAAGCAGAGGCCGGACCAGAACCGTCTGGTCCATCACATGCATGCCGGTATCTTCGATGAGTTTTACAATGGCATTCATAATGGTATCATCTTTCCGGTCGGGAAGGGATGCCAGCACCTTGATGGTGGTCAGGTCCGGAATCACGACCCCGGTTTTATATAATACTTCTTTCGTGACCTTGCCGATCATGGTTACGTTCTTTACATCATTCTGTTTCAGTGTCCGGAGGATTTTTCCCACCTTGCCCACATTAATGGTATAAAACACATCCGCGTTTTCCGGCAGTTCCGGATCCGTTTCCGGGACCACGGCAATAGCGACGACCTTATATCCCAGCTTCTTTGCGGACTGTGCCACATCAACCGGCAAATGGCCGATCCCGGCCAGTAAACCCAAGGTTTCCATATGTATACCACCCATTTATGATTTAAAGGCAGCGAAACAATCCGCTGCCTTCAATTTATTGTTTTGAAAGAGTTACTGATCATCTCCTGCTGGAGCACCGCGTATTATTTATTTACGCGTATGGATAATACCTCGCTCCGCATTACGCAGGAAACGCATCAGATGCTCCACCGGCTCGCTGCTGTCCAGTTCCTGCTCCATGGTTGCTACCGCTTCTTCCAGAGAAAGCCCGCTGCGGTACAGAATCCGGAACGCTTTTTTCAACTGGGTGCGGATTTCCAACGGCATCCCCGCCCGGGCCAGGCCCACGCTGTTCAGACCCGCCACAAAAGCAGGATCCCCGGCTACCAGCATAAACGGCGGAATATCCTGGGATATTCTGCTCATACCGCCGGCCATGGCGTTCCGTCCGATGCGGCAGAACTGGTGCACAGCTGCCAGCCCGCCGATGACGGCCCGGTCTTCCACGACCACATGGCCTGCCAGAGTAGCCACGTTGGACATAATCACGTTGTTACCCACGATACAGTTGTGGGCAATATGGGTATAGGCCATCATCAGGATATCGTTACCGATGCGGGTCTCGTTGCCTTCCCCGCAGGCACGGCTTACGGTAACACACTCGCGGAAAACGCCCCGGTCACCGATGACGGTATAGCTGCGTTCCCCCTTAAACTTCAGATCCTGCGGGACACTTCCGATGGAAGCCCCCGGGAAAAACTTACAGTCTTTGCCAATCGTTGTATACGGATGAATCACTACATGCGGACCAACAATGCAGCCATCCCCCAGTACCACGTCATGTTTAATCACCGCATACGGACCAATTACTACATTTTTTCCGATCTCCGCGCCTTTTTCAATAATCGCGGTCTCGTGTATCTTTTGTAATGGTGTAACTACCGATGCCATTTCCTCACTCCCCTGCATTCGAACATTTTATCATTCTTAATGCATGTTGTCTGCAAAACATTTTGTACAACGCAAAAAAGAAAAACACAAAAATATCCATATGCTAATACTTTACGAAATATAATCCTTTAAAACTGTGCTTTTTTGTTTCCTGTTTTTTTGCATATTCTTCCAAATTCACTTTTTATACAGCGTTGCCTTGCTTTTGCTATGCAATATTACTATTTTTCTTTATTTTTCTTCTTTTTTTCTGGCAACAGGAAACCGGATTCTTGATATTTCTGTGCTGCCATGCCTTCGCTTACGGCAG
Organism: Acidaminococcaceae bacterium; assembly: GCA_017443165.1. Classification (GTDB taxonomy): domain Bacteria; phylum Bacillota; class Negativicutes; order Acidaminococcales; family Acidaminococcaceae; genus Succiniclasticum. The sequence goes on from JAFSOW010000023.1 coordinate 7,962, forward strand.
TCTTTATTTGTCCTGGATTGCAAAGAAGCAATCGCATTCGCAGGCCAGTTCCCCGTCTACCTTGCCGGCACAGTGGATTACACCCATATTGCCATGGATCTTCACCACTTCCGCCCGGGTCACTACCTGGTCACCGGGAACCACCTGCTTATGGAATCGCACTTTGTCTATTTTGGCAAATACCGCAATTTTACCGCGGTTTTCCGGCGGATACAACATGGCCACCCCGCCTACCTGGGCCATGGCTTCAATCAGCAACACGCCCGGCATAATGGGGTTGTCGGGAAAATGTCCCAGGAACTGTAACTCATTTACTGAAATATTTTTTATGCCAACGGCCCATTTCATGGGTTCCAGGTCCAGAATCCGATCTACCAGAAGCATAGGAAAACGGTGAGGCAGAATTTTCTTGATTTCGATAACATCCAGTGTAATAGCCATTATTTACCCTCCCTGTAAGCAATAATCTGTTTTGCCAATTGCGAATTATATGAATGTCCTGATTTTACTGCAATAACATGCCCTTTCCAGGGACCGAGCAGGGATAAATCCCCTAACACATCCAGGATTTTATGCCTTACCAGTTCATCCGGAAAACGGGGCACGGAAAGACATTTGGTATCATCATACACCAATGCGTTTTCCAGATTTCCCCCCAGCCCCAGACCCATTTTACGCATTTGTTCCACTTCGTGCATAAAACCGATGGTACGGGCCGGCGCGATTTCTTTCAAAAATGTTTCTTCCGTCAGTAAAAGGTCAAAATACTGGGTTCCCAGTAAGGGATGCGGATTGACGGAAGTAAAAGAGATACGCGTCCCATCATAAGGAACCATCAACATAAACTTGTCGCCGTCATAAACAGAAAAGGCTCTGTCAATCACGCAGACTCTTCTTTCCGCATCCTGTTCCACCCGTCCGGCCTGTTGTACCAGTTGAGCGAACACAAGACCGCTGCCGTCGGTTACCGGCGGTTCCGGCGAATCCATTTCGATCCGGCAGTTGTCGACCCCCATGGCAAACAGCGCCCCCAGCAGATGCTCCACGGTAAATACCTGGGCACCGTTTTCACTCAGAGTCGTCGCTTTCAGCGTGGAAGTGACCAGTTCTCCGCGGGCATGGATCTCCGGTTTCTCCGGCAGATCGGTCCGGATAAACACAATACCCGTATCCGGTTCCCCCGGCTTTAATGTCATAGTCACATCTTTTCCGGAGTGCAACCCTGCGCCGGAAAAACTCATCCCGGTTGCTAATGTTACCTGTTTTTCCATACACATTTCCTCAACATTCTATTTTTTCGGTCTAAACCGTTTCTTGCCGTCTTTCCAACGATCATGTACCCAGAACCACATAGGCGGGTTTTCCCTGATTTCCTGCTCCAGAACCGCCATCATTTTTTCTGTCACCCGGGCGAGGTCCCTGTCCTTGTCCTTTGTCTTTTCCGCGTACAGCGGCGGATAGATTTTAGCCCGGCAGCTGCCGTCTTCATCGTAATGCATGAAAATAGGCAGAATCGGGCAGCCAAAGGTCCGGCTGAAAACAGCGGGTCCCGCCGGCGTAATCACTTCTTTTCCAAACAGGGTGGTGGTCACGCCCGTATCATTGGTATCCTGATCATACAAAATGCCTAACAGATGTTTTTCTTTCAGATACCGGCCCATGGCCAGGATTCCTTCCTTGCCCCGGTTATAGGCAACCTTCTGCCCGACGATTTCACGGTATTCGTTGATAAACAAGTCCATGGCGCTGTTGTTCTGCTTTCTGGCAATACTCAGCATGGGATAGCCGTGCAACGCAACATTTGCCCCCAGCAATTCCCAGTTACCGAAATGCCCGGTACACATCAGGGCCCCTTTTCCTTTGGCGTAAGCTTCTTCCAGATACTCCAGCCCGTCCGTTTTCACGACCGAGTTTATCGTATCCCTGTTCAACAACGGAAACCGCAGCACTTCCACAATCATGCGGCCAAACTTGACCACGCTCTGACGGGCGATCTTCCGGGCTTCCTCCGGTGATACATGCAGACATTCCTGCACGTTAGCCGCCGCCATCTGCATGCGCCATTCCGGCACAAACAACGGCGCCACCCTGCCCAGCACATTGCCAAAGGCCAGTCCCACACTCCAGGGGAGCAGGCAGAATATTTTGCTGACCAGTTTCATTACATAATATGCGAGCATATTTTCTCCGCGTTACTCATTTTTTTTCAATTTCTCAATCTCTTTTTGCAGGGTTTTGACTGTTTTCATCATCTCGCTAAGCTTACGCAGCTTAGACTGCTGACGCAGCCACTCCACATGCGACATATGCGGGAATCCGGCCAGTACCTGGTTATCCCCCACATCGCTGATGACGCCGCAACGGCCTGCCATCATGTTGTTATTGCCGATGGAGATATGCCCCACCGTAGCAGCCTGACCGCCAAAGGTATTGTTGTTGCCAATAGTTACACTGCCGGGAATTCCTACCATAGCCACGAACAGGTTGTTTTCGCCTACTACATCGTTATGTCCCAAATGTACCAGGTTATCCAGTTTGGTGCCATTGCCAACAATTGTACTGCCGACGGTCGCCCTGTCGATGCAGGAGTTGCAGCCGATCTCCACGTCGTCACCCAACACTACGTTTCCGGTCTGCTGCACTTTATTATGTTTTCCGTTATTTGTCACAAAGCCGAAACCGTCACCGCCAATGACACAGCCGGACTGCAGGATGTCCCGGTTGCCGATGACACAGCTTTCCCTCACCGTAGCGTTCGGATATATCACGCAATCTTTGCCCACTTTCACATGGCGTCCGATATACGCATGGGAATAGATAATCGTCCCGTCCCCGATCTCCGCTCCGGACTCTACAACCGCAAAGGCCTGGATGGCTACATTCGCGCCGACTTTGGCATCGTCTGCCACGTACGCCAGCGGGCTGATGACACGGGCCACCTCTTCCTGCGGGCGGAACAATTCCAAAAGTTCCGCAAAAGCCTGCTTGGGATTTTCGACACGTATCACAGGACGGTCCAGCTTTCTGTCCCCCGGAGCCAGTATCATAGCGCCGGCCCGGCTTTTATGACAGAATTCCACATAAGGCGGACTCGCGAACGAAATCTCAGTCGGCCCGGCTTCAACCAGGCCGTTCACGCCGGTAATACGCAACGCAGGATCATCATTTTCCAATGTGCCACGCAGAAACGCCGCCAGTTCCTGTAATGTCTTTTCCATAGTTTTACAACCCCTCTGCCCTACATCCTCTTGCGTCAGGAACAAC
>JAFSOW010000225.1 GCA_017443165.1 Acidaminococcaceae bacterium
CCTGAGCAAGACGAAGGAAGAATTCTACGCCACGCTTGATAAATACATGGACATCGCCGCCCGTTCCCTGTCCGTAAAGCGCAAAGTAGTCAGCCGCCTTATGGACGAAGGCCTGTATCCTTACACCCGCCGTTACCTGGGCACCTTCAAGAACCACTTCTCCACCATCGGCATGGTAGGCATGAACGAAGCCATCCTGAACTCTGCCTGGCTGAAGGGTGAAGACATGACCACGGAAAAAGGCCGCGCCTTTGCCATCGAAGTGCTGAACCACATGCGCACCCGCCTGTCCGATTACCAGGAACAATACGGCGACCTGTACAACCTGGAAGCCACCCCGGCGGAATCCACTTCCTACCGTTTCGCGAAACACGATACGGAAGAATTCCCCGGTATCCTGACCGCGGCCAAAGACGGCAACGCGCCTTACTACACCAACAGCAGCCACCTGCCGGTTGGTTACACCGATGACATTTTTGACGCGCTGGAACTGGAAGACGAGCTGCAGACCCTCTACACCAGCGGCACCGTGTTCCACGGTTTCCTGGGCGAACGCCTGCCGGACTGGCAGTCCGCAGCAACACTGGTGCACAAAATTGCCCAGAACTTCAAGCTGCCCTATTACACCCTGTCCCCCACCTACTCCGTCTGTGCGGAACACGGTTATATCCGTGGCGAACACTTCACCTGCCCGAAATGCGGACGCAACGCGGAAGTGTACTCCCGCATCACCGGGTACTACCGTCCGGTTCGGAACTGGAATGACGGTAAGGTCAGCGAATTCCAGAACCGCAAGACCTACAATACCGAACAGGTACGTATTGACCGGGAAAACAAGCTGGAAGCTGACGCGGAGATTTCCGCAAAGGTAGCTGTTGCAACAGATGCCGCAAAGAAAGTTTCCGCGTTCCCGAAGACCGCGGAGCTTCCCGACAAACAGATGATGGACGCAGCAAAAAACCTGTCTGCCAGCATCATGAACAGCAGTGCGTCTTCCCCGGCAGCCCTTGCTTCCAATGGGAAACGCTACCTGATCTCCACCCACACCTGCCCCAACTGCAACATGGTGAAGAAGATGCTGCAGGAAGCCCATGTGGAATACACCCCACTCTTCGCCGAAGAAGCCGAAGGCGCGGAAATGGCAAAGAAATTTAACATCTGCGCCGTGCCTACACTGATCGACGAAACCGGCAACGAAACGAAACTGCTCTACAATGTAAACGAAATCAAAACGTATATTGAAAGACTGCAGTAACACAGAAATAGTTAAGCTGTACAACAGACGTCCTTGTTTGTTGTACAGCTTTTTAATTTATATATAATTAATAAAGCTGCAAGGATAAGACAACACAAAACCGGGGACGGTTGCTGTTCCATGGATTCATTCGTCTGTGGCTTCGAAACTCGAGGCTTCGCCTCTCAAACAGTCTCGCCACGACGACGGATTTCATCTCATGGAACTACACAACCGTCCCCGATGTTTTGCTTATGTTTTTTCCTTTGCAGCTTTTTGTTACATCTATGAATCTTTTCAGAACATTATCCCTTGAAGAAAGTACCAAATATCCCGCGGATCAGGCTGGCGCCCAGGCTTCCGCCCACCGTCTTGCCCACGTTACCCGCAACGGAACCGCCCAGGGTCCTGCCGACCTGACGCCCTACCGTACCCAGTACGCTGCCGCCTACGGATTTGATCATGCGGTTCTTCTCCGCCTCGGCCCGTTCCGCTTCCCGGGCTGCTTCTTTTTCAGCCTTTTCCTTAGCAAGCGCCGCTTCTTTGGCTTCTTTTTCCGCAATCCTGGCCTGCTCCGCCGCGGCTTTTGCTTCTTCTGCTTCTTTTGCCATTACCTGCTGCTGCCGCTGCAGGAACTCATAGGCGGAGTCGCGGTCAAAGAAACCGGAATATTTACTGTACAGCAGACTGGCTTTAATGGCCTGGTCCCGCTGCGCGTCGGAAACGGAACCCATGCTGCACTGGGGCGGCAGAATGGAAACCTTCTGTACCATGCCGGGGATGCCGCTTTCCTCCAGGAAGGACACCACCGCTTTGCCGGTGCCCAATTCCATAATAGTGGAAGCTGTATCGAAGGCCGGATTGGGACGGTAAGATGCAGCTGCCGCTTTTACTGCCCGCTGGTCAGCCGGGGTATAAGCGCGCAGTGCATGCTGCACTTTGTTGCCCAGCTGTGCAAGTACGCCGTCAGGAATATCCTTGGGGCTCTGGGTGCAGAAGTAGATGCCCACGCCCTTGGAACGAATCAGTTTCACCACCTGCTCGATTTTTTCCAGCAGCGCTTTGGACGCCCCGTTAAACAGCAGGTGCGCTTCATCGAAGAAGAAGACCATCTTGGGCTTCGGCAGGTCGCCGACTTCCGGCAGGGTTTCAAACAGTTCGGACATCATCCACAGCAGGAAAGTGGAATACAATCTTCCGTTGTTAATGAGGATTTCGCTGTCCAGAATGTTGATCATGCCCCTGCCGCAGTCCTGGGTCAGCCAGTCAGAAATGGAAAGGGCCGGTTCGCCGAAGAACACGTCGGCCCCCTGGGTCTCCAGTGCCACAATGGCGCGGATGATGGCCGTAATGGACGCCGGGCTCATCTTGCCATATTCCGCTTCAAATTTAATGCGGTTCTCATTGACAAAATTAAGCATGGCCTTCAGGTCTTTGGTATCGATCAGCAACAGCTGGTTATCGTCCGCGATTTTGTACACAATATTTAAAATGGCGCTCTGCAGGTCGTTCAGCTCCAGGATACGGGCCATCAGCAGAGGTCCAATCTCGGAAACCGTGGTGCGCAGGGGAATTCCCTTCTTCCCGAAAATATCCCAGATTGTTACCGGATAGCCTTTGTATTCAAAACCGGCTTCTGCCAGGCCGAACTTCTGGATCCGTTTCTGCATGTCTTCCGTGTTGACGCCGGGACACATCATGCCTGCGATATCGCCTTTTACGTCGGCCATGAACACCGGCACGCCCATATCGCTGAAGCTTTCTGCCATAACTTTCAAGGTGATAGTCTTACCGGTACCGGTGGCGCCTGCCACCAGACCATGGCGATTAGCCATCTTCGGCAGAATGAAAATGTTCTCGCCTTTATCGTTATTCGCCATCCAGATTTTGCCGTCTTTTAACATTCCAGTTCCTCCTTAATCATTGGGAAAGAGTTACCTGCAACCGGCCTTCCCGCCGGTTCAGGTCCCGTTTCCGGTTCCCTGCTGTCATGGTTCAGCTTATTGTAAATATTTTATCATGAATCAGAACATCTTTCCATATAAAACTGTGAATTATAATTAAAAACTGTGCCGTCGGAGATTGGCGCCGCCAATACTTCAGGCACAGTTAATTAATTAATTTACCAGCTGTTTTTAATTCCGGCAAATCCAAGAACTTTTTTTACTCTCCAATCTTGCCGAGATCTCTCCTCCGCATGGCCATGAGGCCCATGCACAGAATTACAACGCCGAAGCAAAGCGACGCCGGAGCGCTCTTGGTAAACCCGGCTACCAGATAGGTGAAGAAAGAAACCACCGCCACCGTCATGGCATAGGGAATCTGGGTGGTAACATGGTTCAGATGGATACACTGGGCGCCAGCCGACGACATGATTGTCGTATCGGAAATCGGGGAACAGTGGTCACCGCATACCGCGCCGGCCATACAGGCGGAGATGGAGATGATCATCAGCTGATGGTCAACGCCCTGGAAGCAGGATACCACGATGGGAATCAGGATACCGAAGGTGCCCCAGGATGTACCGGAGGCAAATGCCAGGAACACTGCGATCAGGAAGATGATGGCCGGCAGGAAGTTCATCAGATTGCCGGCGGAGCTTTCTACCACGCTGGCAACATATTTAGCAGCCCCCAGGCTGTCGGTCATAGCCTTTAAAGCCCAGGCAAAGGACAGGATCAGCATGGCCGGGACCATCTGCTTGAAACCTTCCGGCAGGCAGTCCATGCAGTCCGCGAAAGGCAGGGACTGACGGATCAGATAGAAAGCGACGGTGATAATCAGGGCGACCGCGGAACCTAACACCAGACCGACGGACGCGTCGCTGTTGGCGAAAGCATCTACGAAGCCTTTGTCCTCAAAGAAACCGCCGGTGTAAATCATACCGATAACGCAACAGATAATCAGCATCACGATAGGGAGCACCAGATCGATGACGCTGCCGATTTTCTTTTCTCCCTTTCTCAGGGTTTCCGCAGCTTCTTCCGTAATACCGGTAGTAAACAGGTCGCCTTTCAGGGCATTTTCTTCATGGGTCTTCATAGGACCGTAATCGATGCCCAGGAAAATGATGATCACCATCATGGCAAGAGTAAGCAATGCGTAGAAGTTAAAGGGAATAGACTGCACGAAAATGCTGATACCGTTCTCCCCTTTTACGAAGCCGGACACCGCCGCGGCCCAGGAAGAAATCGGCGCGATAATGCAGACCGGAGCAGCCGTGGAGTCAATCAGGTAAGCCAGCTTGGCACGGCTGATGTTATACTTGTCGGTCACCGGACGCATAACAGAACCGACAGTCAGACAGTTGAAATAGTCGTCGATGAAGATCAGACAGCCCAGCAACATGGTCGCCAGTTGCGCGCCGGCCCGGCTCTTGATATGGGTGGACGCCCACTGGCCGAACGCGGCGGAACCACCGGTACGATTCATCAGCTGCACCATCATACCCAGAATAATCAGGAAAATCAGAATGCCCACGTTCCATTTATCGGACAGAACCGTCAGCAGCCCTTCCTGAAACACCTGGTTCAGAGTTCCCACCAGATCGAAGCCTGCATTCAGGAACGCGCCGGTCAGGATCCCCAGGAACAGGGAACTGTAGACTTCTTTGGTAATCAGCGCCAGCGCAATGGCAATTACAGGCGGTGTCAACGCCCAGGCAGTCTCTTTTACCGGCATATGGTTATGGACCACCGCATATGCCAGTCCAGCCAGTACCAGCACGACGGCTACCAGTGACAGGTATGTTAAAGTCTTAGGTTCTCCCTTTTTCACAATACTCATCCCCCA
>JAFSOW010000226.1 GCA_017443165.1 Acidaminococcaceae bacterium
AAAAAGGAACGCTGGCGGGGGATCCATTTAAACGGACTTACATAGGTATTGAGTCCGTGCGACGGAACCATCCTTCCCATCCGGATGGCAGCGTTTTCATGGCAGCCCGGTTAAGGAGCTCGAAAGAGTTTAAACTGAATCCGCCCACGGAGGCCGGTCCGGTTCCGACCGACGATATGGTCGCGTTTATGCTGGATTACGCGGAAACGGTCAATGCCGACGGGACAAAGGGGCTGAAGAAGAACCAGTCCCAGGCATATGTGATGCAGCCCACGTCGGACGGCCGCATCAACATCATAGGAGCGGAAACGCTGCCTGCGCCGTTGTGCGGACATTACATTCCGGTAACTGACAGGCCGGCTCCGCTGGTGCTGCAACAGGCCATGATCAAATACATGCTGGAGGATTTCATTCCCGCTGCTACCAATATGGATAACCGTTCCCAGTTCTACGATTACAAGATGGAGTTCCTGACGGGAGACAATCCGCCGGTGGATTGCTGGGCAGGCTGGTATCTGGTTCAGGTATGGGAAGACAGGAATATGGATAAGTACGATTCCCGCTACCAGATGAATTTTATCGTAGGCGATACAGGCGATGAAATCAAATTGCTTACTTTATATGACGGAAAAATGTGGCCGGTGTATGAGGATGACCGTCTGAAGGGTAAAATAAACCGGGGTCCGCAGGTTGTGCCGAAAGGATAACATGCTGTTGTATTTCCTTTCATGACAACAAGTTGTAAAAAATTTAAGTAAACTCTGAGAGGAATGGGTTTTTCCATTCCTCATTTTAAATTTTAATGGTATAATAAAAAGAGTATTTCTGTGACCAGTTATCCTGTTATTATAAAATATAAAGTTTGCTGAGGAGGGGAATCATTATGGCGGATCCGAGAACAGAACGCAACGCCTTATTAGGCGCCACACTGGTGAAAAAGTTACAGGCGCGGGCCTTTGACGCATATTACTGCGCTACGAAAGAGGAAGCGTTTAAGCAGGCACTGGCCCTGATTCCGGAAACCGATGTGATTTCCTGGGGCGGTTCCGCTACCATTGCGGAAATCGGGCTGCTGGAGCATGTGCGGAAGAATTTCAAATGTATTGACCGGGATACCGCGAAAACACCGGAAGAGCGGATGGAGATTATGCGGAAGGGCTTACTTTGTGATACATTTTTAATGAGTACCAATGCCATGACGACAGAGGGTGAACTGGTAAACATAGACGGCAACGGAAACCGTTGTGCCGCTATGATTTACGGGCCGAAACAGGTCATTGTCATTGCCGGGCTGAACAAGGTTACAGGGAATTTGCACAGCGCCATTGACCGTGCCCATACAACGGCGGCGGCTATCAACATTCAGCGTTTCGGAGCGAAAACGCCCTGTGCGCTGACCGGGGTCTGCGCGAACTGTAACTTTGCCGATACCATTTGTAACTATATCGTTGTCACCCGCCGAAGCAAACCGGCTCATAAGATCAAGGTGATCCTTGTGGGTGAAGACGTAGGATTTTAAGGAGATAAACGATCATGCAATTTTCTTCCCGGTTTACGATTGCCGTACATATTCTGTTGGCAGTCAATGAATTTGAGGGACAGTTCAAGACGACGTCCTTCTTTTTAGGCAAAAGCGTCAATGTAAACCCTGTCATTATCCGCAAAACGCTGGGACAATTAAAAGATGCCGGGCTGGTTACGGTGGAGGCCGGTGTAGGCGGCGCGGCTCTGGCGAAAGAACCGAAAAAGATCACGCTGTGGGATATTTTCTGCGCTGTGGAAGACAAAAAGGAAGACCTGTTCCATTTCCACGATCCTAACCCTGATTGCCCGGTAGGAGGAAATATGCACGCGGTCATGGACGGGCGGCTTAAGAAGTTCAAACGGAACCTGCAGAAAGATTTGGACGATGTGACTCTGCAGGATTTGGTTAAGGATCTGCGTAAAGAACTGAAGAAGAACCGGAAGCTGGGGTTCGCGTCAGCGCCTGCGGAGGAGCAAGCTTAAAGATTCCCTGCAGGAAGTACTCGGAGGTGTATTCCCAATGAAAGAAGAGGACGTAAAAAAATTAATTGATAAACTGCAGTATTTTGATTACGACAAAGTACTGAACAAGATACGCAAGAACGTTAAAAAGCCGAGCGTCCTTGTGACCGGTGGTACCGGTGTGGGAAAGAGCAGCCTGATCAATCATCTCTTCGGTATGGACGTGGCTGCCACAGGCAACGGCAAGCCCTTGACGGACCGCATTACCCGCTATGAGCCGGAGAATCTGGACGTGGTGCTGTATGATACCCTGGGCTACGAAGTGGGGGAAGATAAACAGCAGCAGTTTTATAAAGACGTAATCGGCTTCGTGAAAAATGCCAACGGCCAGGGGGATGTCCAAAAGCATGTGCATCTGGTCTGGTATTGTATTTCTGCCGCCAACAAACGGGTGACCCCTACGGACCTGGACGCGATTGCCGCGTTGGAGGGACTCACCAAGGTATGCGTGGTGTTGACACAGATTGACGCGGCTACCATGATCGAACTGGACGAGATGAAAAAAGTTTTGCAAAAGAAACTGCCGAAGACAGACGCGTTCATGGTAAGTATCGATCCGAGGATTCCGGAAGAAAAGATGCAGTGGGGCGAGTTGCTGAACTGGTCGGTTGAGCATCTGGACGCCGGATTGCAACTGGCGTTTGCCCAGGCTCTGGGGCAGGAACTGAGCGCGAAACATATCCAGGCGGACAAACTGATCCACCGGTATGTGGCAGCTGCCGCCGGCGCGGTAGTATGTCCGTTACCCATGACGGACTCTGCAGCGCTGATTGCCATCCAGACGACTATGGCGACGCATCTTTTCAATTTCTGGGGCATCGACCGGGGAACTGACAAAATTAAAGAAGTTTTTGTCAACGTGGTGGTAGCCAATACGGGGCGGATCTTTTCCCGTTCCCTGTTGAAGCTGATTCCCGGCGCGGGCTCCGTTGCAGCGGCTGTAGTGAACAGCGGTGTGGCCACCTCCTTCACGTATGCCTTTGGCCGGGCGGTTAATGAAGTCTGTTATAAAACCGCGTCCCGTATGGCAAAAGGGGAAAAGGTGGATATCACGTCTGCCTTTGCCATGGACGTGATCATGCAGCTGATTCAGAAGTATTATAAAAAGAATGCAGTATGATTTTTAGCAATCGTTACAGGTGACTTATGTCAATGAGAATCTGGAACCGTACGGGAAGCAAAGGACCTCATAAAAAAGAAGGCTCTCCTTCAGGAACGGAAAAGGCCGCGAAGGATTACCGCGGCCAGCAGAAAACAGAACAGAAAACCAAACCGCACAAACCTGCTGTGAGGAATATTCTTGTGCTGGGAAAAACCGGGGTGGGCAAGACTTCCCTGCTGAATTACCTTTACGGCTTTGACCTGCCCACAGGAGCAGGCCTGCCTAAAACGGGGAAAGGTCTCCACGAGAATGTGATTACCCGCAACGGAACCGCCTACCACATTTTCGACACATGGGGGATTGAGGCGGATTCTCTGCCGGAGTGGCGGAAAGAAGTGCTGGCGTTGGTGCGCAAGCGCAACACATCGCCTCATATCAGCGATTGGTTCCACGCGGTCTATTACTGTTTTTCTGCTAACACAGCCCGCATTGAAGGAACGGAGATTGAAGAAATCCTTGTGCCGCTGTTACAATCCGGTTGCAAGGTGATTGTAGCTCTGACCAATGCGGAGGACGGTTTCCGGAAGCGGGAAAAGATAGAAGGCATGAAAGAGTATTTGCTGGAAGAACTGACAAAACGTCTGCATCGTGACCCGCAACTGGAAATCATCCCTGTTGTCAGTATAGCCGGCGAAACACTGGCGGGAGATCCCATTTCCCGGTTTGGCCGTACCGAAGCGCTGGAAGCGGCGCAATATAATCTGGCGGATGATATTGAAAAGCGCCTGCCTGCCATTTACAAAATGAACGTACTGAACAAACTGGGAGCCTGGAAAGAGCGCAGCCTGCTCCTGCTTGCTAACGGTAAGATCAGCTTTGTGTTGAATAATAATTCTGCCAGGCAGCTGATTGATCTGATCAATTACGACTTGCTGAATACTTTCGGCGCCATTGATGCGGATGGCGATAAGCTGGAAGCAGAAGCCAACGAATACCTGTTGGCGGCGGGGGACAGAAAACCCATGGACCGGCGCTGGCGTCCGGACTTCAGCCGCATCACCTATGTACGAGGTTACGAATACAGCAAAGGTTTATCTGTCGGGCTGGCAGTGGATGTGGCTGCGAGTCTGCTGCGTTCTTCGAAAAGCATCCGTGAAAATTTGAGCCGCCGGGTGGAGAAGACCTATGCGGCCATCATGGATAGCATGAAGAGCAGGGGATAGAAGCATTTAGAATATTAATATAAAAATAAACTTAAGGCATACAAGTAAACTATAGAGAGGGCGACTCCGTTTTGTTAAAAGACATACTAAAGGAAAAATTCAGTGAAGTCATCCGGGCTATCTTCCCGGTTGTGGCAATCGTTTTGATACTTTCTGTCACAATAGTGCCCATGCCTACTCATGTGGTGATGGTTTTCTTATACAGCTGCATCCTGCTGATGATAGGGATGGTATTTTTTACCATCGGTTCGGAACAGGCTATGGAACCCATGGGCAATCATGTGGGGACCCGTATTACAAAAACCCGCAAACTCTGGCTGATATTGCCATTAGGCTTTTTGTTGGGTTTTATGATCACGATTTCCGAACCGGATTTGCAGGTATTGGCTAACCAGGTCCAGTCCATTCCTAACAGAGTGTTGATTTTGTCGGTATCAGGCGGCGTGGCGTTGTTTCTTCTGGCAGCCCTGATCCGTATGGTACTAGGAATTTCATTGCAACGGATGTTGCTGTTCTTTTATGTCATTGCTTTTGTACTGGCATACTATGCACCGCCGGATTTTCTGGCGGTGGCTTTCGATTCTGGCGGCGTGACGACAGGCCCCATGACGGTGCCGTTTATCATGGCTTTTGGCGTAGGCGTTTCGGCGTTACGGGGCAGCCGCCATTCTTCCCAGGACAGTTTCGGTCTGATAGCCCTCTGTTCCATCGGGCCTATCATTGCCGTACTGCTTTTGAGCCTGATTTTTAAACCGGAAGACGCGACGTTTGAACCGGTTGTGATTCCAAGAGTACTGCATTCCCTGCAGTTAGGCGGGCTGTTTTTGGCCGAGCTGCCGGATCAGATGCATGAAATTGCCCAGGCAGTTCTGCCCATTGCCATATTTTTCGGTATTTTTCAGCTGGTTTTACTGCATCTTCAAAGAAAGCCGCTGCTCCGCATTCTTCACGGTATTATATGTACCTATATCGGTCTGGTACTGTTCCTGACAGGCGCCAATGTGGGCTTTATCCCGGCAGGATTCGACCTGGGAAGCATTTTGGCCACACTGCCTTATAACTGGATCATTATACCCATCGGCATGCTGATCGGTTACTTTATCATCAAGGCGGAACCGGCAGTGTATGTGCTGATGAAGCAGGTGGAAGATATTACTGCCGGCGCTGTAAGCGGGAAATTGCTGTTGCGCAGTCTGTCTATCGGCGTGGCGATTTCGGTAGGGCTGGCTATGGTACGCGTGCTGACAGGAATTCACCTGTTTTATATGCTGATACCGGGGTATCTCATCGCATTGATACTTACATTTATTGTGCCCCCCGTATTTACTGCCATCGCTTTCGACTCAGGCGGCGTGGCATCCGGTCCCATGACGGCAACGTTTTTGCTGCCTTTTGCGATAGGAGCCTGTATGACACAGGGCGGCAATGTTGTGACAGATGCTTTCGGTGTGGTAACTATGGTAGCCATGACACCGTTAGTCACAATCCAGCTGCTGGGAGTTATGT
>JAFSOW010000024.1 GCA_017443165.1 Acidaminococcaceae bacterium
ATTACTTTTTCCTGTTTCCCGTTCAGGCACACTACCTGCATCCTGACTTGCAGTTTATTCTCCGGATCCCCTGCGGGTACAACCTTTAATACTTTTGCTTCTGCAGTGATGACCTCTCCCGGACGCACCGGAGCCATAAAACTTACCTCAATCACGCCATTTTCCAGCCAGTCCCTGCCAAACGTACGAACCATCAGTTCCTGAATGAATGCCACGCTTAACATGCCATGGGCAATGGTTCCCCCGAAACGCGTAGTTTTGGCAAATTCCAGATCAACATGCAACGGGTTATGATCTTCCGCCGCATCCGCGTAGTGGTTGATCATTAGCTGGGTTACATTTTTTGCAGGCAGAACATACACATCGCCTTTACTGATTTCTTTCATGCTTTTCCTCTTCCCGCCATCAAGTATTAATTAACCGAAATGACGCACTCCCGATTTATAAATGCTTATTTCATAACAACTCGTTAAAGCTGTTTATAAGAAACATAAATCCATTACGCCGGCAAAATAATGGTGATTTCGCTTTCCACTGCCAGTTCCCCTGCACCATTAAAGGCTTCCACCTTTTGCACCACAAATTTCAAGCCGCGTTTTTCCATTTTTTCCTTCACCCGGCCCCGCAGCGTCAGAGTGTCCCCCCAGCGAATGGGTTTCAGGTAACGGAACGCCTGCTTCGCATGGACGGTTCCGTCCTCCAGCTGTTCACCAGTCAGCGCTTCCCAACGGGTATATACAGCAGCATAGGCAGACGGAACCAGTTGTTCATCCACGTACAGCGGTGTATCATCTTCCACCGCTGCCAGGTAAGCTCTCACCGCTTCCTCTGTTACTTTAAAAATCTTTTCAGGATAAGGCACGCCCACTTGTACTTCCGCAAATTTCATGATGCTTACCACGTCCAACCCGTAAACGGATTGGATTTTCCTTTCATCCGGAACAATCCGGAAAAATTTATACTGAATTTGTTCCCCGCTTCGTCTGTTCCTTTTCCCGTTCTTCGATACGCTTGCCCACTTCTTCCGCAAAATCCGCAGCCACTGACAGACCTGCTCTTAATCCTTCCCTGATCTGGCGGCCCGTCTCGGACATAGCACTCATTAAATCTTCAATCTGATGTGATTCAGAAATCCCTGTCTTGCACCAGATGGCAAAATGTTCGCAGTTGTTCGTCCACAAACTGTACTGCGTCTCCCCAATCCGTTCCTGGGCACGGATTACCGTTTCCTCCGGCGTATACAGATGGTAATTACTAATTTTCAGCACGTCCCACAGAGTCTGCGCCTTTTCCGGGTGGGCAAACTTTTTTCGGAATTCTGCAAAAGGAATTTCTTCCGTGGGACGCCCGTACACCTTCGGGAATTCACAGATGCTGTAGACAAGGCTTCCGTTCAGAAATTCCTCCATGCTTGCCTGATGAATACAAATCTTATAATGGTCGGAAGGATCGATGTCATAATGAATCACCTTATCATCGCCCACATAGATGCCGTAATGTTCAAACCCGATGCGGTGCACACATATCACATCGCCATACTCTGGTTCTTCCAGAAGGCCCGGATCTGTCTCCAGGTCCAGCGCCTGCCGCACATTGCTGGAAAATTTATTTGCGGCCATAAAAATAGGGTTGATCCGGCTGCCAATTCCGTCACGAATCTCATTGATTCTGTTTTCAATCTGATCTTCGACGCTATCAGGCAGTTTTTCATCAAACTGCTGCCCAACAGCACCTTTTTCCACTTTGTCTTTGTCAATCCCGGCTTTATCTAATTCCGCCATCTTTCAAACGTAGCCTTTCGTTTTTTAATTTACTCTTTATGATCATCCTGTCAGACTGTTCTCGCTTCCGTACAGAATGAATCCGTGAGGAAAATCACTTCTTCTTACTAAAATAAATCCACAGCCCGCCTAAAATGCAGAGCATCCCCAGCCCCTGCTGCAACACGATACTTTCACCAAAAATCAGGAACGCGAGAATGATTGTTCCTACCGGTTCGCCTAAAATCCCCATGGTGACAGCCGTAGCCGGAAGATACTTTAGCAACAGATTAAATACACACTGCCCGCCAACCGTAGCAAACAAAGCGAGGCCTAAAAAACATCCCCAAGTCTGCAGGGAATAGCCGATAAAAGTCTGGCCTGAAGCCAGCGTATACACAGCAAGGCAAATAGTGCTGGCTGAATAACACATAGTCGTATATGGCAGTACGTCCAATTCTTTCCTGAGAATCTGGCCGAAGAGAAAGTGCAGGCTGATGACCCCTGCAGACGCAAAAGAGAGCAAATCACCCCAGAACGCCGCACCGCTGACCTGGAAATCCCCCCAACCGATGATAACGGAGCCTGTGATAGCCAGGAACACGCCAATCATGCCCTGTCGGGAAACTTTTTCTTGCAGCAGAGTACTTCCCCACAATATGGAAAAAAGCGGTTGCAGGGAAACAAGCACCGTGGAACTGGCCACCGATGTATACCGCAGGGATTCAAACCACATCACCCAATGAAGGGCAAGTAATGCCCCCGAGATAACGGCCAGCCTGATTTGCCGCCCGTCAAGCTGATACAATTGTTCCCGTTCCTTTTTCCTGTACAATAGAGCCGGAATCAGAAAACACAACGTAAACAGCAGACGGTAAAACGCAATGATACCGGAGGGCGCTTCCGCCATTTTGACAAAAATCGCTGATGTAGACAGGAACAATACGCCTAATCCCAGTGAACCGTACAGAAAAACCGTAGATTGCATGCCGTCACTTACTTTCCATGCTCAGGCACAACGGCAAAAAACGTTAAATCTTCCGTACCGTCATTGATTACCGTATGGGTTGAGCCTTCCGGGCAGTAGCAGGCCACGCCGGGCTCCAGATCTTCCTTTTTCCCGTTGCAGACAATGTAACCTTTTCCGGATAAACCGAAAATAATCTCGCTGCTGCCTTCATGTTTGTGCTCGCCTACAGTCGCTCCCGGCACAAGACGTCCCAGAAGGATCTTATTGTTCGCATCTGCAAACAATTTAGCATTCAGTTCTTTTTCCCCGCCTTTAAAATGCGGCAGAGCCTTTTCTTCTATTTTTGTATAATCAAACCGCACGGTCATTCACTCCTTTACAGATGATCGATAGAACCCCGGATGTGGGTGTAGATTACTTTTGCCCCTGTCAGCGGCACCACAATGGGTTCCAGTTCCCGCAGGTCTTCCACCCTCCAGCCTTCTTTCCGTTCCTCCAGCAGTTTCAGCGCATCGTCCAGCGTTTCCGCTTCCACGATCGCCAGCGCGTCCAGATAAAACTCGTTCACAACACAGGGCTCGTTAATCATACTGTGGCTGTGATAAGTTTTATTATGCCGCCAGATATACAGATTCATAATTATGCCTCCCCTACATACGTTACGGGATTTCCTTTCCGTTCCACAATCCGTCTTAGAGGCAGCCCGTCCGGTGAATCGGGATACCCCAGCGCCATACTGACATAGACCGTCTCCCCGTCCTGCATGCCCAGGGTTTTCAGATAGGCAACCATGGCAGGGTTGCTGTTAAGCCAGTTAATCTGGTTGATCCAGCAGCTGCCAAGATCCAGCGCATTGGCCATCAGCATCATGTTTTCCACTGCGCAGCTGCAGTCCGCCATGTTGTTATCGTAACCGGTCCGGTTCGCTGTCAGAATCAGCACCGGTGCATTGTAATGGAATACATACGTTCCTTTTTTGCTCAGTTTGATAGACGTGGCCAGCGACGCATACGTATCAGGCTTCAAGTTCATCTTTGCGAATTCTTCCCGGGTAATACGGACCAGTTCCGACAGCACTGACTTATCCTGAATCACAATAAAATGTGTGGTCTGGTTGTTGCCGCCACTGGGTGCAAAGCGTCCCGCTTCGATGACCTGTTCCAGTTTTTCTTTTTCTACAGGTTTATCTGAAAATTTGCGTGTACTGTGGCGTGTCTTAATCAAAGTCAGCGCATCCATATGGTCCACCCCTTCTTCCCAAAGCCTTTCATCTCATTATAATTCATAAGCTTTAAAGTTCATCACTACGGTATTTCTTTCATCTTATTATACACTATCAGGATGAATTATAATAATATTCTACAATATAATTTTTGAAAAGAAAATCCCGTTCCGTTTTCAGGACCGGGATTTCACCTTACAGTTAAACTTATCTTTTATGTTTTGCTTTGCAAGCTTGAATCGGCAATTCCGCAAATAACAGGAAACCGCAACAGATTATTTTGCAAATTTCGCAATATCTTCCGGAACTTTCAGACCCAGCTTTTCAGCCTGAGCTTTGTTGATGCTGGGGATGAACTCTTTCTGGAAAGCAATAGGCATATCCTGGGGTTTCGCCTTGCCCAGCAGAATATCGCCGGCCATTTCGCCGCTGATAACGCCCAATTGGAAGAATTCGATGTTAACGCTTGCAGTAGCACCGTTCTTTAACAGGATTGCGTCTGCCGCAATAACAGGAATCTTTGCTTCATTGGTGATGGCGACCAGCGCCGGCGTAGCAGAAGCAATGATGTTGTCGGTGGGAACATAAATGAAGTCAACGCCCTTGCTTACCAGGCTCCGGGCAATTTCCTGAATATCGTTAACGGTGTTTACGCTGCCTTCTTCAAACGCAACGCCCACCTTTTTCAGATGCTCTTCCGCCATTTTAATCTGAATCTGGGAATTCATTTCACTGGAAGTGAACATCAGCCCCACTTTCTTCGCGCCGGGTTTCAGTTTCAGGCCCAGATCCAGCTGTGC
>JAFSOW010000227.1 GCA_017443165.1 Acidaminococcaceae bacterium
CTCCCAAATATATGATATATGCTTAATTATTATCCAACTATATTATATAGCAAAATCGGTCGCTTATCAATAAAAATAAGACAATGCCTGCATATTATACAAGCTATGCCTGGGTGCTGTACTACCGGCCGTGTCCGTGCTGTCTTCAGCATTTATAACAGACCGACGGCCGGAACGCCCTCTTGCAATTTTCCGGTGTTTTCGTTAAATTAGTAAGTAGGAAACGGAGGTTTCATTTATGGCGGAGGGGAAGAGAAAAACATACGTGAGCTTTGATGCAGGACCGGTGACGCTGGACAGCGGCCTGGCGGGCGTGAAGCTTGATTTCAATTACGGGGCGAGGGTACTGCTGCCAGACGATGGGGAATACCGGGTCCGCTTTACGGATCTGGACACCAGTTCCATCCTGTACGATGCGGTGGGGCGCAACGCCCTTGTTACCAGTACAAAAAAATATTACATCAATTTCCGGGTGGAAATCTGGAAGGATGGCGTTCCTGCGCTGGTCCACGACCTTGACCTGGCGGGCCGCAACGTGCATATCCGTTACCCCGTGGGGACGCTGGGGGACATCCTGGCCTGGTTCCCCTACGCGGAGGAGTTCCGCAAAAAGCACCGGTGTAATGTTTATTGCTCCATGAGTCCGGAGATTGCGGGGCTTTTTGCCCCCGCTTACCCCCAAATCCGGTTTATCGAACCGGGAACGACGCCGCCGGACTGCTATGCCACCTATTATATGGGTATCTTCTTTCCGGCGGACGACCGCTTCCACCAGCCGGCGGATTTCCGCGTGACCGGGCTGCAGTTCAACATACCCTACATTCTGGGGCTGGACGTGGTGGAGCGGCGGCCTGTGCTGACGCCGTCAAAAAAACGGCCTGTCAAAGAGCCGTATGTCTGCATTGCAACCCAGGCTACCAGCCAGGCCAAATACTGGAACAACCCCCGGGGCTGGATCGAGACGGTGGATTATCTGAAGGCGTTGGGCTACCGGGTGCTGTGCATTGATAAGGAGAAATGCCACGGCTACGGGCGGCACTGGCACACTATCCCCTACGGAGCTGAGGATTTTACGGGAGCCCGGCCCCTGCAGGAGCGGGTGGATTATCTGGGACATGCGGATTTCTTCATCGGTCTGTCCAGCGGACTGTCCTGGCTGGCCTGGGGCGCGGGCGCGCCGGTAATCATGATTTCCGGTTTTACCCTGCCGTATAATGAGTTTTTTACCCCCTACCGGATCATCAATTTCCACGTATGCAACGGTTGCTGGACGGACAGCAGCGAGGAATTCGTCCATGCGGACTTCGGCTGGTGTCCCCGCCATGCGGGAACGGAGCGTGAGTTCGAGTGCAGCCGCTTCATCAGCTCGGGTCAGGTCTGCCAGACCGTGCAGCGGCTGATGGCGGACTACGGCCTGCATCCGGAACAGGGAAAGGTAAGAAGGAGAAAAGAAAATGGGAAATAATGCCGTGGGAAAAGAACCTTATATGGTATTCGACCCGCCTGCCGCGCCCACCCAGGAAACGGGCGTGCCGGGGCTGCGGTTCGATTTTAATAACGGTCTCAGGGTGTCAGTGCCGGAGGGGGATTACCGGGTACGGTTCATTGACCGTGACAGTCATCTGACGGTGTACGACGCAAAGGCTTCCGGCGTAATGGCCACCAGCACGAAGCGGTATTTTGTGAATTTCCGTCTGGAGGTCTATGCAACCCGGCCGGAGGAAACCCTCCTGTTTGCCCACGACTACGACGCCAAAGGCAAGAAGGTGCTGCTGAAATTTGCAGGGGCTGCCCTGGGCGATATGCTGGCCTGGTTCCCCTGCGCGGAGGCTTTCCGGGAAAAGCATGGCTGCGAGCTTTATGTGCTGACGGATAAGCGCTATTGTGAAATTTTGCAGGCGGGGTATCCGGACATTCATTTTCTGACGCCGGAGGACCTGCGGCCATCCGATTTATACGCAACCTATTACGTGGGGCTGTTCGCCCCCTGGGACGACCGGAACCTGCAGCCGGTGGACTGGCGGGTGATGGGGCTGCAGGCCCACGGGGCGTATCTGCTGGGCCTGGATCCGGCGGAACGGCGGCCACGGCTTCTGCCCTCAGAGAAGGTGGCGGAAGTCCGTCCCAAAGAGCCGTACGTGTGTATCGCCACCCAGGCCACGGCCCAGTGCAAATACTGGAACAACGCCCGGGGCTGGATGGACACGGTTGCCTATTTGAAGGAACTTGGCTACCGGGTACTCTGTGTGGACCGGGAACGGGTGACGGTGAACGGAGTTTTCGGCAATGCCATCCCCTACGGCGCGGAAGATTTCACCGGGGACCGTTCCCTGCAGGAGCGGGTAGACCTGATCTCCGGGGCGGCATTCTTTGTGGGCCTGGCCAGCGGCCTTTCCTGGCTGGCCTGGGGCGCGGGCGTCCCCGTGGTGATGATCGTGGGCTTCACCGCGCCGGGAACGGAGTTCCATACACCTTACCGGGTGCAGCAGTTCCACACCTGTCACAGCTGTGCCAATGACCAGCGTTATGAACACAAATACGACGATTTCGGAAGTTGCCCACGCCACCGCGGCACCGATCAGGAATTTGAATGTACCCGCTGCATTACATCGGAGTATGTGCGGGACATGATCGACAGGGTGAGGGGCGGGTCTTAAAATGTTTCAGATTCGTTGACAAGTTCCGATTATAAAGGATATAATAAAGCACAGAAAGGTCATGTGACTGACGGAAGTGGATTCACCACATGGAGCATGACTGTGAATGCCGACCGTCTGGGCGAAAGCACAGGACTGGCCGGCTTTTACTTTTACAGCAGAGAAGTGTTTGACCGGATCATCCTGTCGAATCAGTCTTTTGTAAAAATTGGATCAGGTTTAAAAGCAAAACCACAAGGAGGAACTGTACATGAATGAAATGGCACTGAAGTATGGCTGCAATCCCAATCAGAAGATCGCGAAAGTGTATATGAAAGACGGGAAGGACTTGCCCTTTACCGTGCTGAACGGCCGGCCCGGCTTTATCAACCTGCTGGATGCCTTTAACAGCTGGCAGCTGGTAAAAGAATTAAAAGAAGCTACCGGTTTACCGGCAGCGGCGTCCTTTAAACACGTAAGCCCGGCAGGCGCGGCGGTTGCCACGGAACTGAGCGACACGCTGAAGAAAATTTATTTTGTAGACGACCTTGAACTGACACCCATTGCTTCCGCCTATGCCGCGGCCCGGGGCGCGGACCGCATGTCTTCCTACGGCGACTTTGCCGCCCTGTCCGATATCTGCGACAAGGAAACGGC
>JAFSOW010000228.1 GCA_017443165.1 Acidaminococcaceae bacterium
GATGATGGTCTGTGACATGGGCAACATTATGCAGATCGACACCCCGTCCAATCTGTACAACAAACCGGTGAACCGTTTCGTGCACAACTTCCTGGGCCAGTCCACCTTCCTGCACGTAGTGCTGGATCACGGCCAGGTCTACGCCCGGGGCGACATGCAGAACCCGCTGCCGCTGACCATTCCGGAACATGCCGACAGGGAAATGGTGGTAGCCACCCGGCCCAACGCCATCGACCTGAACCGGGACCACGGCTTCAAGACACACATTTACAGCCGCGTGTTCCTGACCGATACCACCGAGTATCTGGTACCGATGGGCGACCAGCTGCTGAAAATCCAGACGCCGCACCGCATTGCTTTCGGCAAAGGCGAAGAGTGTTATGTGGACTTTACCCACGTCATGTGGTATCCGGAAGAGGATGAAAGCGCCGAAGCGGAACGCGCAAAACGGCAGTTAGTGTAAAACGGAAGTTAGTACAACATCAAAATAAAAACAGGCGACTGAACGTCGCCTGTTTTTATTTTACTCAACTATCAGTTTTTATAACCGTGGGAAGCATCATATTCTTTATTGGCTTCCAGTGCTGCTTCCTGGGTCGCTTTGTCTTTCGCTACTGCTTCTTTCCAGCTTTCATCAGCCGGAGCGGCAGCTTTCTCAACCGCAGGGGCGGCTGCGGGTTCAGCCGGCGCACCGTTTGTATACCCGTGGGCATTGTCGAAATCCTTGTTTTCCTTTACCGCCTCAGCCTGGGTTGCTTTGTCCTTTTCCCATGCGGCGTTCTTGTCAGCAGCTGCCTGTTCCGCTTTCTTTTCCGCAACTTCTTCTTTGATCACTGCGGCTGCTTCATTCTTGTAACCGTGCGCTGCGTCATAATCCTTGTTCTGCTGTAATGCCGCGGCCTGGGTTGCTTTATCCTGTTCCGGAGTCGTTGTTACCGTTTGCGCGAAAGCCGTGGAAGCAAACAGACAGGCCAGAACGCCTGCAACCATCATGGATTTTTTAACTACATGTTTCATAAAACACACCCCTTTCAGATTTTTTAACCCTGAGAACACTACATGAACTCTTTATTAAATTATATCACAAGTTGGTATAAACGTAACGATTATTTTATGTAATACTTGTTATTGAAACAAAAAAATAACCACGCAAGCCTGAACCTGCGTGGTTACTGATTTTTAATTGGTGGCCCCGGAGGGATTCGAACCCCCGACCTTTTGGTTCGTAGCCAAACGCTCTATCCAGCTGAGCTACGGAGTCACAGTAAACTGTTTTTCAACAGCAAAGCTATTATAACTAAAATGACCGGGATTGTCAACTGTTTTTAAAAGAAATTTCAGGATTTTTTTAGCGTATCCGTACCGGCGTAAAATCCTGCGTGTCGCAGGAGACCAACTTATATCGGCAGTCGTCCCGCTCCCCTTCAAATATTGCAGCTGCGCCCTCCGCTCCGTGGATGTGCCCGAACACACATGTCTTCACTCCGTATTCGTCAATGATCTGTTTGAAAACGGAATCCTCTTCCGCCGAATAAAACGGGGGATAATGCAGCGCCAGGATAATGTCTTCGAATCCTTCCTTTTTGGCTGCGTCCAGCGAAGCTTTGATGCGCAATTCTTCATGGTGCAAAATGCTGTCGTCCGTTTCCGGATCGTATCCTTCACAGGCGGGCGTCAGCCAGCCCCGGGAACCGCAGATGGCAAGTTTTGCGCCTTCTGTTTCCACGGGGTAAAAATTGTTCTGCAAAAAGAAGAACGCGCCCCCTGTCGCCTGTTTCATCTTGGCAAGACTTGTCCACCAGTAATCGTGGTTGCCCCGCAGCATAACCTTGTTACCAGGAAATTCCGCAATATATTGCAGGTCATCCTGCACCGCGTCCGGCAGTTTCATTGCCCAGGAAATATCACCGCAAAGAACGACGATGTCTTCAGGAGCGACGGTCTGTTTCCAGTTTTCTGTAATGCGCTGCCGGTGATCCTGCCAGTGTTCCCCGAACACGGTCATGGGTTTGGTTTCGGGAACCCCGGAAAAATGCAGGTCTCCGATGGCATAAATGTTCACGTCTTTCTCCTCCGTCAACTGATTCAGCAGCGGTCAATAAAATCTTACTATTGAAGCTTTTACGTTTATACCGACTTCATTGTATCACAAATCCCTTTGAAACAAAAACTCTTTGCAAAGAGCCGGAGTGACCTGGGCTTCTGTCACCACCCCGGTAAATACTTTATTCACATTTTTGCCCGATTTTCGTTACAAATTCTCTTTGTGTTTTCCTTATAATAAAACCGGTCCGGCAGAGATGCTTGTCCGGTCCCTCTCGATAAAACAAGGCCGTATGCGCACAGGCGCACGGAAAATGGCGGCAGCCTGCAGCATCTTTGCATCCGGTTTTCAACCCACAGCCGCTTTTCCGCAAGTTGTATAGAGTCAGGAGGAACAACAATGGACGCACAGACCAGATTGGAAATTCAGAATTTGACGGAACAGCAGCAGCAATATGTAATACAGACGCTGCCCGCAAAAGAAAAATCCCTTTCGTCCGCTTATATTTTCTGGGTACTGTTCGGGGCGCACTATTTTTATTTACACAAGCCGTTTAAAAACATCTTTTTGTGGCTGCTGTGTTGTATTTACATCGGCGTCATCTGGTGGGTTTTTGATCTTTTCCGCATGAAAAGCCTGGTTGCAGACTGCAACCGGGAAATCGCCAAACAGGTGATCCACGATGCGATACTGCTGTACCCGAAACCCCAGAAAGTACACGGCGAAACCATCGACGCGGAATTTGAAGAAAGCAAAAATGAAGAAAAGGCATAAAAAGCGCAACAGAACTGCCCTGTAACTGCAAACCGGCATCAGCCTGTCGAACTGATGCCGGTTTTTCTTTTGCGAATCTACTGTTACATCTCCGCGCTGTCGAACAGCAGCGTGACCGGTCCGTCGTTTACGGAATACACCTGCATGTCAGCGGCGAACTCCCCGTGTTCCACGGCAAAACCCCCGGCGCGGCAGGTTTCCATGAATCTCTCATACAGGGGAACCGCCAGTTCCGGTTTGGCCGCATGGGAAAATCCGGGGCGGCGTTTCTTCAGATCGGCATAAAGGGTGAACTGGGAAATCACTAAAAGGGAACCGCCCACCTGGTCCAGGCTCAGGTTCATCTTTCCGTTCTCATCTTCAAAAACCCGGCAGTTACAGATTTTTTCCGCCATTTTATCCGCTATGGCTTCCGTGTCTTCCGGCCCGATCCCCAACAGGATCAGAAAACCCTGTCCGATTTTCCCTGTTGTCTTTCCTTCAATCACTACGGATGCTTCTTTTACTCTGGTTACAACGGCACGCATAAATACACTCCTGAATAGTATGTTTAGTTTAGAAAAAAGAGCTTTTGTCCTGCTTGTCAGACAAAAGCTCTGTCCTGATTACCATGCGCTGAGAATGCTGCCCTTGAAGTGATCAAGAATAAATTTCTTGTTTTCTTCCGAACGGTACACTTTCTCAATCTGTTTGATCCGCGGATCGTTGAAATTCTTTTCCGTTGTAACGAAAATATTTACATAGGGATTGTCCGCGCCTTCCACAATGATGGCATCCTTCAGGGGATTCAGGCCGGCCGGCAGCGCGTAGTTAACGTTGATGCAGGCGATGGTCACGTCTTTAATGCTTCTGGGAATGCCGGCTGCGTCCAGTTCCTGGAATTTAAAGTTGTGTTTGTTCTCAATCACGTCGGTTAATGCGGTAACGGAATTTTTCTTGTCTTTTACTTTGATCAGTCCCGCATTGTCCAGCATCAGCAGCGCGCGGCCGCCGTTGGACGGATCGTTGGGAATCGCAACCGTTGCGCCGTCGGGAATGGGTTCACCCTTTTTCACTTTGGTAGAATATACGGCCATCGGGAAAATTACGGTCTTAAAGCATTCTTTTAACTTGAAGCTGGGTTCCTTTTTCAGGGTCGCCGCCAGATACGGCGCATGCTGCATGCTGTTGGCAAACAGTTCGCCCTGGTTCAGGGCTACGTTGGGCGTTACGAAATCGTTGAATTCCACAACTTCAATCTTCAGACCCTGCTTATCCGCCAGTTTCTTTACGTTGTCCATGATTTCCGCGTGCGGACCTGCGGTTACGCCAATCTTAATCGGCTTATCTGTTGCCGGTGCTTTCTTTTCTTCTTTCTTGTCTCCGCCGCCGCAGCCCGTCAGGCTGAAAGCCAGAAGAGCGGTTGCCAGGATCAGTGAAACTTTTTTCAAAAACATATTAATTCCCCTCCAATATCCTTTTCTTCTCATATCATATTTAAAAAGTATGATATAGAACTATTATTTCAAATTATAACCAACTTTACCTTTCTGTCAACAAAATTTGTTAATCAGCAAACTTTTTTCGACGGAAAATCAAAATTAAATGGCAGATTGTATAGTAAGTTACACTAACAATCTGCCATCACCGTTCCGTTACTTATCATTTAACCCTGCCGAAGGGCTGCTTCAGCCGGAATGCTTCCGGGATATGGTCGTCCCGGCTCCAGTCCGTGATAACCGCATTGCCTTCGCTGTCCGCCTCCACAATGTTCAGGGCGGCGTTGCCAATGGGGTGCTGCCAGATATCATCCAGCGGGATGCCCGCAATGGTCAGCAGGATGCTGCTGATACACATCATATGGGAAACGATCAGCACGGTCTGTCCTTTGTGCTTTTTGACAATCTCCCAGAAGGTTTTCCAGGCGCGCTTCCGGGTTTCCTCAAAAGGCTCCCCGCCTTTGAGACGGATTTGCGTAGGAGCCGTACGCCAGATATCATACCATCCCGGATACTTTTCATCAATTTCCGATACCAGCAGGCCTTCCCACTCGCCCACGCCCATTTCCTGCAGCCCGTCTGTGGGATAAATGGGGATGTTCCTTTCGCCCCGGATGATTTCCGCTGTTTCCACAGCACGCTGCAAAGGACTGGTATAAATGACATCCAGTTCCATGCCATGCAGCCCGTTTTTGGCAAAACCGGCCTGCTGCCGTCCTGTATCATTCAGGGGAATGTCCGAAAGCCCCTGGAAACGGTGCAGTACGTTCCACTCCGTTTCCCCGTGGCGTATTAAAATCACTGTCGTTTTCATTATTATTTATTTTACTGCTTCCCCAAAGGCCCGGCCGTACTGACGGCATTCTTCCATATGCGCTTCATCCGGCACCCACTGGCAGCGGATTCCGTCATTGACAATTTCAAAGCCTGCGCCCTGCAGCAGTTCCGTCATCTGTTTTACCGCTTCGCCGCTCCAGCCGTAGCTGCCGAACGCCGCGGCCTTTTTGATTTTGAACTTCAGGCCCCGGATCAGCTCCAGCATGCCGCCGATAGAATAGGCGAACCCGTAATTGATGGTAGGCGAGCCCATCAGGATCGCTTTGGACTTAAACACTTCCGTGGCAATATCGCTCTTGTCTTCTTTGGCCGCGTTCATCAGCTTGATGACCACGTCCGGGTCAGCCTGCCGGATGCCTTCCGCGATACACTCTGCCATACGGCGGGTAGAGTCCCACATGGTGTCGTACACAAAGGTGATCTGGTTTTCCTGATAATTGGCCGCCCATTTCTGATAAGTCTCAACGATCTGCATGGGATTATCCCGCCAGATGATGCCGTGGCTGGGGCAAATCATGTCCACCGGCACGTTCATGGCCAGGATTTCCTTAATCTTCCGGGTCACCATGGGACTGTACGGATTCAGAATGTTTACGTAATATTTCATGGCTTCGCTGTACATTTCATGAACATCTACTTTATCGTTGTACAGTTCTTCGCTGGCAAA
>JAFSOW010000229.1 GCA_017443165.1 Acidaminococcaceae bacterium
GAATTAGGTATTCCCTTCAGCGATCCTATGGCGGAAGGCCCTGTAATCCAGGAAGCCGATATCCGGGCCCTGAACGCAGGTACCACCACGGACAAGGTCTTTGATATGATCAAAGAGGTGCGGAAGGAGACCGATATCCCGCTGGTGTTCCTGACTTACGCAAATCCGATTTTCCACTATGGTACGGATAAGTTCTATGCCCGCTGCGCGGAAGCCGGTGTGGACGGTACTATCGTGCCGGATGTTCCCTATGAGGAACGGGGCGAACTGGAAACGGCCTGCGAAAAGTACGGCGTGGACCGCATCACCATGATCGCGCCTACATCCGCAGACCGGATCCAAAAGATTGCCAAAGACGCGAAAGGGTATGTGTACATTGTTTCCAGTTTGGGCGTTACCGGTGTACGCAGCGAGATTACAACGGATATCGGGACAATCTATAAAAAGATCCGGGAAGTGACGGATACGCCGGCTGCCGTGGGCTTCGGTATTTCCACGCCGGAACAGGCGGCAGAGATGGCCCGGCTCAGCGACGGGGCCATCGTGGGCAGCGCTATTGTAAAAATGATAGCAGAGTACGGCAGGGACTGCGTGGAACCGGTCAAAGAATATGTAAAGAAGATGGCGGACGCAGTTAACGGCAGTAATTAATAGATAGATTGATTTGATGTTTTGGAGGGGAATCATGGATTTTCGCAGTGTAATCGCCAGGCTGGAGCAGCAGGGCAAAGTAGTTCATGTGAAAAGCGAAGTGGATCCGGTACATGAGCTGGCAGGCATAGCCAAGAAATTTGAGGGGCAGGAAAAGATCGTTGTGTTTGACCGGGTCAAAGGGCAGAAGTATCCGGTGGCCTGCGGTCTCTGGTGGAACAGGGATATCATCGGTTCCCTGTTCAGCGTAAAAGCGGGAGAGGTTCCCGGCGTTTTCTCAGCAGCCGGGAAAAGCTTTCAGGAGAAACCGGTAGCGCCGGTTATCGTGGAAAATCCGCCTTGCCAGGAAGAAGTGAACCTGGCCCCGAATCTGTACGAACTGACGGTGCCTACCCTGGCGCTGGAGGACGGCGGTGCGTATTTCAGCAACTGCATCGTCATTGCGAAAGATCCGGATACGGGCGTGCGGAACACGTCTATCCACCGGCTGATGATTACCGGAAAAAACCGGCTGGCCATGCTGATGGATGTGGGGCGTCACCTGCGCAGTTATTATGAACGGGCGGAAGCCAAAGGCCAGCCGCTGGAGATTACAATCAACAACGGTGTGGACCCGGCAGTGTATGTTTGCGCCACCTATCCAGGGACCGGCATCCGTGATGATGAATTAGGCGTTGCCTCTGCCCTGAACGGGGGAGAGCCGGTACGTCTGTCCCGCAGCAAAACGGTAGGGGTAGAAGGACTGGCCGATGCGGAAGTCGTCATCGAAGGACGCATGCTGCCAAACATCCGGGAACCTGAAGGCCCCTTTGGAGAAGTCAGCGGCTTTTATGCCCAAAAGGATAACCGCTGGGTCGTGGAAGTAACGGCGATCACCAACCGGAAGCAGCCTCTCATGTCCACGTTGCTGCCGGGCAAAGAGGTCTGGAACTCTGTTGGCTGCACCGCGGAGGCTTCGATTCTGGCGACGGTTTCCAAAATGGTGGGCGGGGTGAAGAACGTATACCTGTCCCACGGCAACTGCGGCTTCTTCGGATGTGTGGTACAGATGGAGCCAACCCGCCCCGGCATGGGCAAGAATGCTATCATGGCTGCGTTTGCCGCCTTCCCGCCCATGAACATGGTGACGGTGGTGAATTCCGATGTGGACATCTTCGACGCGGAGGATGTGATGCGGGCCATTACCACCCGCTGCAATGTGGCGGAGGACATGGTGATCATCAAACACGCGGCCTGCCACGAACTGAATCCGGCTACGGATTACGGGGTGGGAACAAAATTCGGCTTTGACTGCACCGTTAAGCCGGGTCAGGAAGAACGGAACAAAAAAGTCGCATTCCGGGATGTAGACCTGAGCCGTTATGAAATAGAATAGGAAAAAAGTAGTAAAATGCGAATTATTGTGGGAGTTACAGGCGCTTCCGGGGTCATCATGAGTTATTATCTCCTGAAAGCACTGAAAGATGCGCCTGACTGTGAAATACATTTAGTGACCAGCAAGGCGGCCCGGCTTACCTGGCAGTGTGAAACCGATAGGCCTTTTGAGGAACTGTCGGCTTTAGCAGATGCGGTGTATGAAGAGGACGACCTGGCAGCTGCCATTGCCAGCGGTTCTTTCGTAACCGACGGTATGATCGTCCTTCCCTGCAGTATGAAGACCCTGGCGGGGATCGTCAGCGGCTATGCAGAAAACCTGCTGCTGCGGGCGGCGGATGTCTGCCTGAAGGAAAACCGGCGCGTGGTGCTATGCCCCCGGGAAATGCCGTTGGGAAAGATCCATCTGCACAACATGAGTCTTGCAGCTCAATACGGCTGTATCATCGTCCCGCCGATGCTGACCTTTTATAACGGACCCCGGACGGTAGAAGACCAGATCCATCATGTGGTGGGTAAAGTACTGCTGCAATTCGGAATCATCTATGAACGGATGAAGTCCTGGGGAGGAAGGCGGTAGCGGATATGTTTGAACTTATGAAGGGAGAAGGCAGATATAAGGTTCGCCTTCAGGCGCTGGCTGCCGATGGCAACGGGCTGGTGGTTTTTATCACCGGCGGGGAGCGGCCCCATTTAGGCGGTACAGCCCTGGCATCGCTGCCGCCGCAAGGCTGCGGGGATCTGTCCCATTGCGACACCTGGGATATCACACTGCCCGGTCATAAAGACAAAGAACTGGCCCGGGAGCTTGCGCGGAAAATCTGCCTCGCTGTGGGCGAACCTGTTTCCGTAAATGTGGGAATTCACACAGACAATGCTTCCGGGGAAGAGATTCTGTATCTCTGCAGTCAGGCAGAGGAACTGGCGGAACGGTTTATCAGCCAATATATTGTAAATAGGGAAAAACACGGTTGACAGAGGCTGTAAATTTTTACATAATCTAATAAAATAAATTAAAATGTGTTCAGGAGGAATGAAACATGGCAAAGAAGGCACCCCACAGATTATATTTAACGGAAGACCAGATCCCGGCAGCGTGGTATAACCTGCGGGCGGACATGAAGGAAAAACCGGAGCCTATGCTGAATCCCGCAACGGGTAAACCGGTATCCGAGGAAGATTTGTATCCTGTTTTCTGCAAAGAACTGGCCCATCAGGAGATGGATAACGATACTCAGTATATCGAGATTCCCCCTGAAGTGCTGGAGATGTACAAGAACTACCGTCCGTCCCCGTTGTGCCGCGCCTACAATCTGGAAAAAGCGCTGGATACCCCGGCGAAGATCTACTATAAATTTGAAGGCAACAACACGTCCGGCAGCCACAAGCTGAACAGCGCCATTCCCCAGGCTTATTATGCCAGGAAGCAGGGGCTGAACGGTGTGACCACGGAAACCGGCGCGGGTCAGTGGGGTACGGCCCTGGCCGAAGCCTGCTGCTATTTCGGCCTGCCGCTGGAAGTGTTCATGGTGAAGGCTTCCTATAATCAGAAACCGTTCCGCAAAGCGATTATGCAGACCTTTGGCGCCAGCGTGATAGCAAGCCCCAGCAATACCACCAATGCGGGCCGGGCGATCCTGGCGGATAATCCTGATAACCCGGGAAGTCTGGGCTGCGCCATCTCAGAAGCGGTGGAACGGGCTGTTTCCAGCGACAATGTGAAATACGTACTGGGTTCCGTACTGAACCAGGTGCTGCTGCACCAGTCCATTGTGGGTCTGGAAAGCGCAAAGGCGCTGGAGCTGCTGGATGAGTATCCCGACGTAGTGATAGGCTGTGCCGGCGGCGGTTCCAACTTAGGCGGTCTGATTGCGCCCTTTGCCAAAGACAAACTGCAGGGTAAGGCCAATCCCCGTCTGGTAGCCATTGAGCCTGCCTCCTGTCCGTCCCTGACCCGGGGCCGTTATGCCTATGACTTCTGCGATACGGGGAAAATTACCCCCATGGCGAAGATGTACACCCTGGGCTGCACCTTCACTCCGTCCCCGATCCATGCGGGCGGGCTGCGTTACCACGGCATGGCGCCAATCCTGTCCAAGCTGTACCATGACGGCTATATGGAAGCAAAAGCCGTGGTACAGACTAATGTGTTCGAAGCGGCGACGCTGTTCGCCAAATACGAGAGCATCCTTCCTGCGCCGGAATCCGCCCATGCGATTTTGGGCGCCATTGAAGAAGCAAGACGCTGTAAGGAAGAAGGACGCAGTGAAACAATCCTGTTCGGCCTCACCGGTACCGGCTTCTTTGATATGCTGGCTTACGAAAATTATCAGGCCGGTAATCTGAACGACTATATCCCCACAGACGGGGAACTGGCGGTGAGCATGGACAGGCTGCCGAAGATTCCGGGCGTTCAGGAATAGAGTATTTCCTGCGGCAAGGTACGGCGAAAGAAAATCCTGTAGAAATAAGGATTGGTCAGCTTTTCCTTTATAAAAAAAATGATAATAAAAACACGCTCCGGTTCTGCGAAAGAGAATTCGCGGGATCAGAGCGTGTTGCTGTTTTATTTAATATTAAATTTCTACCAAACCGTCAGTCAGTCGTCGTCATCTTCCACGACCTGGCCGTAACCGACAAGGATGGTTCCTTTCGGCGCGGAGAGGGCCGGGCAAACGTACAGGATAACGCCGGAGATTTCCGCGTAATACTCTGTGATGGTCTGACCGAACAGGTCAGTAGTGCGTCCCAGTACCTGGCCTTTCTGTACGAAGTCACCGCTGTGGATGTGATGGAACCAGCAGCCGGTCTCCATGGACTCCAGATAAATCATATCCGTGATATCCCGGGGATAATAGTGACGCGGCTTGACCGGAAGTTCAAACATTTTCAGCCGTCGCAGAATATTACGGATATCGTCTTTGTAGGCTTCGATATCCTCATGGAGGCAGAGCCCTGCGCCGCCCCGTTCAATCAGAATGGAAGGCAGGCCGGTGCTGGCTGCGTAGTTGTAGGCGCCGCCTGTTGCCAGGGAACGTACCATGTACTCCACATCAACGACCTTGGCGATACGCTTGGAGGCCTTTTCCACTTCCGGTGTCGGCTGGCCCGGGTAATATACATAGGGATGCAGGCTTTCGTGGATATCGCCGCTGTGCATGTCCACATAGTAGTCCGCAATGGTAAACAGGTTGCTGCTGATGAGGTAGGCGGTCTTGTCCGCGAGAGTGCCCAGGGGAGTGCCGGGGAAGACCCGGTTCAGGTTTTTTCCATCCTCCGGAACGATGAATTCACGGCGCGCCCAGAAGCCCTGGATATTGACCGGGTGCAGCAGAATCAGGCAGCCGTGCACATGCTCCGGCTCAATGTCCCTGCCCAGTTCTATGGCTGCGGCGATGCCCGGATATTCGCCGCCGTGGATGCCGGCGGTAATCAGCAGGGTGGGACCGTCTTCCACACCGTTGATCACCGTCAGGGGAATTTTCGTCATCGTATCGGGAACCGGCAGCATGGTACGCAGCTTGGTTCCGCGTTTGATTTCCAGTCCGCAAATCGTCATGTCCTGTGACATTGTAAATCTCCTTTTCTATGGGAATTGATGTGGGTATTATAACATAAAACACTGATTCGTTACAAGATTTTAATCCACTTAATAATATTTATTATTAGTTTTTTCTATCATTGTTTGAATATATTACATAATATACTTTATAATGCTATTGGAAAATCGTTTTAATGATTGCGTAAATCCGCATATTTTCTGCTTTTATATCTGTAAAATCCATCTTGTTGCCGAAGTGGCTTATAACTAATATCAATTGTAGTTTTCTCTTGCAAAGAATGAATTGATTTGATATAGTAAGCGTAATAATAATATATCTCAATAATTTTTATAAACAGCAGTGGACGACAATACTAACGGCGTTTTAAAGGAGCAAAAAGATGAAAAAGAATTATGCGGGCGCAGCGGTTTCCCTGTTGCTGGCAGGAGTGCTGGCGGTGGCAGGCTGCGGCGGAACGGAAAAGAAGCCCGCAGAAAAACCGGCGGAAAAGGCTGCGGTAAAACCGGCTGCCGCACTGACGGTATACACGTCCGTTTACAACGGGATGGTACAGGAAATGGCCAAACCGGTTGTGGAACAGCAGCTGAAAGACGTGAAGGTAAACTGGCAGACGGCAGGCAGCGAAAGTGTGAAGGCGAAGCTTCTGGATGAGATGAAAGACGGTCACGCAGAGGCGGACCTGGTGATGATTTCGGATCCGGATTTTTACCTTCGGCTGAAGAAAGACGGCAAACTGCTGAACTATAAGTCGCCGGAATCAGCGGAACTTGCTGAACCCGTGGACTCAGACGGCGCATTCACACCTATTCGCATCAGTGCCATGGTGATTGCTGTGCATAACGATAAGATAAAAGAGCCTCCCAGGAGCTGGAAGGATCTGTTGGATCCCAAATATAAGGGGAAAATCGCCATGCCCAATCCGAAGGTTGCAGTTACGGCTCTGGCAACTGTTGCGGCGCTGACGGATAAATACGGCTGGGAATACTGGGAGAAACTGAAAGCTAACGGCGTGATTGTGAGCAAAACGCTGGAAATGCGCGAAAAATTCGCCCATGGCGAGTACCCGATCACCATTACGATGGAAGAAAACGTGCTGAAACAGAAAGCCCAGGGCGTAAACGCTACAGTTGTTTATCCGGAAGAGGGAAGCGTGCTTGTGCCCGGCTATATCGGTATTCTGAAGGATACTAAAAATCCCGAAGGTGCCAAAAAACTAGTGGACTGGTGGCTGAGCCGGGAAGGGCAGTCGGCCATGAGTCTGGCCTATATGCACCCCGTGAAGTACGGCGTGAAGGAGCCTGCCGGCGCGCAAAAGCTGGGCGACCTGCGGATCCATTCGCTGTCGGTTAACTGGAATAAGCTGGCAGTTGAAGAAAAGCAGGTTAAAGAAAAATTTGCCGCTATCATGAAGTGATTACGGATCCTTCCCGGCTTATCTGTAGAACAGGCATGGCTGTGCTGCTTTTGAGCTACAGCCTGAGTCTGTAAATTCATAAGGAACTCAGGTGACTACTTTTGGCTAAAACCCTTGATCTTACCCACGGGCCCATCGCGCGCAAACTGTTGCTGTTCGCGTTGCCCCTGCTTGGCGCCAGTCTGATTCAACAATTATATACGACCGTCGACATTCTCTTTGTCAGTAATTATCTCGGCACGGAAGCTTCCGCAGCGGTGGGGGCCAGTGTGTTGCTGAACTCAGCCCTCGTAAATCTGTTTACGGGCATCAGCATCGGTGCCGGCGTGGTTATTGCCCAGGCCTTTGGCCGCAAGGAAGAGGTACAGCTCAGCAAATCCATCCATACGTCCATGATGCTGGGGCTCATCGGCGGTGTGCTGCTTACAGTTATCGGCGAAGTTTCCGGATCTGCGTTTTTGAATGCGGTCAACAC
>JAFSOW010000230.1 GCA_017443165.1 Acidaminococcaceae bacterium
ATGGGCAGCCTTGGCCACCCTGTAGTTCATCATGGCATTATCATATTGCTGCTGCGAGATAGCGCCTTTGTTCAAAAGCGCAGCATACCGGTTCAGGGTCAGCGTGGCTTCATTCAGGGTGGCTTCCCGCTGCTCCTGCGTTGCTTTCAGGGACGAGTCGTCCAGACGCAGCAGCAGCTGACCTGCGGTAACGTGGTCATTCTCCGCCACCAGCACCTCTACGATACGCCCTGTGATTTTGGAGCTGATATCCACGTTGTCCAGCGCGCTGAGGCTGCCGGTAGCCGAAACACTCTTCTGCAGGTTGCCGTATTCCACAGAAGCAGTTCTTACGGTTTCTGTTTTAGCCGCTTTCTGACTCTGGTAGTATTTGTAGCCTCCGACGCAGGCCCCGATCAACACTGCCAAAAATAAAAGGGCATACAGATTGTTTTTAATAAACTTCAACATGGTAATCACTCTCCCGTATTGCTTCATGATGTATCTTTACGATAATTTATGTTTTACCGGTTTCTTTATGGCTATATTGTAATTTATAATTATGGCATTTTTATGTTAGGAATTACAAAAATTCATAATCACTATTCTTTTTTGTGTTTATGACATCCCATTCAGGAAACACCGGTTCAACAAATTCGCATACGAATCAATCAGTGCCCCTCATTTCAGCAGGCAGTTTTGCAGCTCCTCCAGGGTCTCGCCGGTAATTCCTGTCACCTGTTTTAAATAACCCAGAGGCGAGCCTCCCAGGCTGCACATTTCATCGTGCGCGGTCTGCAGGCAGTCCGCATCCGCCAGGTACATCATGCGCAGCACCGCTTTTGCCTGCTCATTCCGGTACTTTTCCGGAAGATTCTCCAGCTTCAGTTCCAGCCAGGGCTCCACCACGGTATTGGTTTCCATGTAATCCGCCGCAATGATATCCCAGGAAACGTTCAGCGCAGTCAGCAGAAATACTGTTATGATTCCGGTACGGTCCTTGCCGCCGTTGCAATGATACAACAGTGCGCCGGTCTCCCGGGTCAGCAACAGTTCAAAAAAGCGGCGTGTGGCATGCTGGGCCTGCTTCGTTGTGATGAATTTACGGTAAATATCCTGCAGATACTGTTGCGGTGTGCAGGCCGGCCCGCTGGTCATATTAATCAGGGTATCCAGTACACTGACTTTTTTCTGGGCCGTGCCTGCAAAAGCCCCAAAGCCCATCTGATCGTCGCTTAACAGGGGAATGCGGGTATAAGCTGCAATCCCCCACTGGGGATCCGGGCGTTCTTCACTTTCTTTGGCGCTCCGCAGATCCACAACCGTACGGACCCGGCAGGTTCCCAAAAGGTACGTTACATCGGCAGCGCTGAGTTCGCTTAAGCGTCCGCTGCGAATCAACTTATTGCGCTTTATAGTGCGCCCGTCCAAGGTAACGGTGCCCCCCAAATCACGGATATTCTTCTGCTTTTCCAGAACGATGGGAATCATGGGCGAACCTGTCCGTCTCCGCTGATCAGATATTTATAGGTGGTTAATTCCGGAAGGGCCATAGGCCCCCGGGCATGTAATTTCTGGGTGCTGATGCCGATTTCCGCCCCAAATCCGAACTGGAAGCCGTCTGTAAAACGGGTGGAAGCGTTGGCATATACGCAGGCGGCATCTACCATCTGCTGGAATTTCCTGGCATTGGCAAAGCTGCGGGTCACGATGCACTCACTGTGTTTTGTACCATACTTGTTAATATGTTCTATCGCAGCATCCGCATCATCTACCACCTTAACGGACAGGCGCAGGTCGCCGTACTCCGTTCTCCAGTCTTCTTCAGTAGCAGGCTGAGCCTCTTTATCCATTGCACAGACCGTTTCATCGCCTATAATCTGCACGCCTTTTTCTTTCAAAGCCTGCAGCATATGGGGAAGAAACCCCTGCACCGCGTCTTTATGCACAAGCATGGTTTCCATGGCATTGCACACACCGGGACGCTGTGTCTTGGCGTTGATGACAATCCTTTCCGCCATTTCGTAATCTGCGCCGGCATCCACAAAGGTATGGCACACACCTACGCCGGTTTCAATCACCGGTACACTGGCGTTGCCTACAACAGCCTGGATCAGGCGCCCGCTGCCCCGGGGAATCACTACATCCACCAGTCCGTTCAGGGTAATCAGTTCCTGAACCGCCGCATGGTCCGTACTGGTGATGAACTGGATGCTGCCTCCGGGAATACCGGCTTTTTCTGCCGCATTGCGCAAAACAGAAGCAATTTTTGTATTGGAATGAATGGCTTCACTGCCACCTTTCAGGATTACCGCATTGCCGCTCTTCAGGCACAGCCCGATGGCATCTGCCGTTACGTTGGGACGGGCCTCGTAAATAATACCTATTACTCCTAAAGGTACCCGGATTTTTGTAACAGTTAATCCATTGGCCAGTGTGCTTCCGCCAATGATTTCTCCTACCGGATCTTTTAAGGCCGCTACCTGCCGCAAGCCCTCTGCCATATCCGCCAGCCGGGCCGGAGTCAGCAGCAACCGGTCCAGCAGGGAAGCTTTCATGTTTTTAGCCTTGCCTGCTTCCATATCTTTCGCATTAGCCGCCAGAACACCTTCCTGCTCCGCCATCAATGCGTCTGCCATAGCTTCCAGGGCTATATTTTTGACAGCCGGCGAAACCGCTGCCAGCTTCCTTGCCGCTGCCGCAGCTTCCATTGCCTGTTCCCGTATCGTCATCTTCGCACCTTCTTTTCTCACAATATCACCAGGTCGTCCCGGTGGATGACTTCATCATAGGTCTTCTCGCCTAAAATACTTACAATCTCGCTGCTCTTATGTCCCTTGATCATTTCCAGTTCCCGGGAAGAGTAATGGCTCAGGCCACGGGCCAGTTCATTGCCGTTTTCATCCCTTACGCTGACAGTATGCCCGGCTTCGAATTCACCGGAGACTTCCTTTATTCCGGCAGGCAGGATGCTGCTGCCTCCCGGCCGGCGGATGGCATTTGCGCAGCCTGCGTCAACCAGCAGGGAACCTTCAATGCGGGAGCCGAAGGCCAGCCAGCGTTTGCGGAACTGCAGACGGTTTTCCCGGGAAATAAATAAGGTTCCCAACTGTTCTCCCTGCAGGATCCGGGTAATGGCATTAGGTTCCGTCCCCGACGCGATGATCATGCTGATACCGGAACTGGTGGCAGCTTTTGCCGCCTGGATCTTGGTAAACATGCCGCCGGTGCCGAAGCCGCTGCCGGCCGCCCCGGCGCTGGCTTCCACTTCCGGCGTAATTTCCTTCACCTCATACACAAGCTTTGCATCCGGATGAGTTTTGGGATTGGCCGTGTACAGTCCGTCTATATCACTGAGCAGGATATCCAGGTCCGCATCTACGATGCCCGCCACCAGGGCGGACATATTGTCGTTGTCGCCGATCTTCAGGTCATCCAGCGCCACAACGTCATTTTCATTGACGATAGGAATGACTCCCTGTTTTAACAGTTCCATAAAGGTGTTACGTGAATTGGTGTAACGGTGCCGGTCCAGCACCTCCGTCCGGGTCAGCAGCACCTGGGCCACGATCTGCCCGTATTCGGCGAAGAGCTTTTCATAGGTATTCATCAGGATGCCCTGTCCTACCGCCGCCGCGGCCTGCTTCCCCGGAATGGTCTTCGGCTTTTCTTTCAGCCCCAGCCGTTCCGAGCCTACCGCCACGGCGCCGCTGGTCACCAGGATCACTTCCAGTCCCTTGTTATGCAGATCCGCCAGTTCCCGGCACAGATGGTCTATCCGGGCGAAATTGCGGCTGCAATTGGGGTAGGTAATGGTACTGGTACCCACCTTCACGACAATGCGTTTCACTTTTGCCAGATCTTTCCGGTTACGAATCATTATACACACTTCCCCTCAGGCACACGTTTCACTATTCCCGGTCAGCCCACTTGCTCTTCTGATAGTTAAACACCATGTCAAGAATCCGCACAGTCTGTCCTTCCTGGATACCTGCCTCCAGCAGCGCTTCTTCAATCTTCAGGCGTTTCCAGATCAGCTGGAACCGGTACAGCGCTTCCGAGTTATCAAAATTCGTCATGGCTACCAGACGTTCAATGTTCTTGCCTTTTACTTCAAAGTCCGCATCCTCGGCGCCCCGGATGATTTCAAAGCTGTCCGGATCGCCTTCTTCTACAACCCCGATTTCTTCTTCCGGCTCCGCCACGTACTGCCGGGCCATCTCCCAGGCTTTCCACATCAGTTCCTGCAGGCCTTCCCCTGTGGCTGCGGAAACCGGCATAATCTCGTAGCCTTTTTCTTCAACATATTCTTTTAATATGGCAAAATTATCCGCGCTGTCCGGCAGGTCCATCTTGTTGGCTACCACCAGCTGTTTGCGGCGGGCCAGTTTTGCGCTGTAGGCTTCCAGCTCATGATTGATCTTCTCAAAATCTTCAATGGGGTCCCGGCCCTCGCAGCCGGACACGTCCACCACATGAAGCAATACCTTGGTCCGTTCAATGTGACGCAGGAAATCATGACCCAGGCCCACGCCTTCCGCAGCGCCTTCAATCAGTCCCGGAATGTCTGCCAGGACAAAGCTCTGTTCTTCATTCAGGCGCACAACTCCCAGCACCGGGGTCAGGGTAGTAAAATGGTAGGCCGCAATCTCCGGTCTGGCCGCGCTGACCCGGGAGATGATACTGGACTTGCCCACGCTGGGATAGCCCACCAGACCCACATCTGCCAGCAGCTTCAGTTCCAGCCGCAGCCAGCCTTTGGTTCCCGGTTCCCCTTTTTCCGCAAAAGTCGGAGCCCGCTTGGTGCTGGTGGCGTAGCAGGCGTTTCCTTTGCCGCCCCGTCCGCCTTTTGCCGCTACGAACTCCTGGCCATCTTCCGTCAGGTCCGCAATCATGATATTCGTTTCGTCATCCCGCACTACGGTACCCAGGGGAACCTTAATGATTACATCTTCCCCCCGGTGCCCTGTCATATTGGAAACGCCGCCCCTGTCACCGCTCTTCGCAATGAATTTCCGTTTGTACCTGAAATCAATTAGTGTGTTCAGGCTGTTATCCGCCCGCAAAATCACGTTGCCCCCCCGGCCGCCGTTGCCGCCGTTGGGACCGCCTTTCTCTACAAATTTCTCACGGCGGAAGCTGCTCATGCCGTCGCCGCCGTTACCTGCTTCTACATAAATCCTTGCTTTATCAATAAACATTTGCAGACTCCTGTGTAATATATTTTAATTATATATTATATC
>JAFSOW010000231.1 GCA_017443165.1 Acidaminococcaceae bacterium
AAAATCTGTATCCCTTGCGGCATTTCCTTCTCCTTTTTCCGGCGTTTATAAATGATGGCCGCTGCAATTATCGCGATAACTGCAACGGCACCCGCAATAATCCACCACATCACCATACCCCCAGCCGTACACGCAGCACATTATTAGCGTCATATACCCGCAGCTGATTGCTTGCGATTTCCAACCGTGCGCCGCTGGTAGCCGTCCGAAGCAGCCCTATCGTTGCACAGATAGCAGACAGGCTGGAGACGTTTATCTTATCTGCGGTCACTGCATTACTTTTTATCATGCCATTAGTAATCAGGTTGTTGTCGATGACAGTATTACCGGTCAGGTGTATGTATTTCCCGTCAATGGTAATTGTTTCCGGTGACATGTTAATCTTACTAATCAGTTCACCGCTACGCACGCGCATTTCCATGGCATCCGCCAGCTGCACCAGTGCGGTATAGGTTTCCCCGTCGCCGATGTCGTTCATCGCCCGGACCAGTTGGACGATATCGGCGCTGGCTCCCTCCCCGGCTTCTAATGCTGCCTGCACAGCGGTATCACACTTATCCAGGCTGATGGCTTCCGCGTCTATCATGTCCTGTGTGATCAGGACCTGGATAATCGCACGTACCTCACCGCTTTTCCCGCCTTCGCCGAAAATGTCGGTATAGGCC
Source organism: Acidaminococcaceae bacterium (assembly GCA_017443165.1). Lineage (GTDB taxonomy): Bacteria > Bacillota > Negativicutes > Acidaminococcales > Acidaminococcaceae > Succiniclasticum. The sequence continues at coordinate 666 of JAFSOW010000231.1, forward strand.
ACCTGGCAGTCATAGATACCCGGGTCGCCATTGTAGGAAAAAGCATTATTTACGCTGTCGAATACAAAGTGCCCGCTTTCCTGCCCGGCTGCGTCAATGTAGACGCGCATGCCGTTGCATCCAGCTGGAATCTCTCCTGCCAGTAAGCTGAACCCGCCCAGGAACTCTTTGACCTGCGGCAGCTCCGGTGTAGGCGGGGCAGGTTTGTAATACTGCAGTATAGCCGGCGCTGAATACTTACCAATCGCGCTCTTAGCATACAGATACAACGTGCCGCGCCGTTCGGTCAGCGGCAGGTCCGCGTTAAAATTATTCGTTCTGGCCAGTAGGTTCGCGGACTCAACACCTGGATGATTATCTTTCCTGATCTCATAGAACATAATGTCAGCATTGATAACTTCCTTCCAGGAAGCGCGGGCCGTTCTGCCAAACGAGAGCGCAAAATCTGCCGGCGTGTTCGGCGTTGTCGTCTTAATGGCCACCTTGATGGTCACCTGCGGCGCTGCATCCGGAGACGTCGCTACGCCCCACTCGTCCTTCGTGCAGACTGCAATGCGGTATGTATCACCGACCACAGCCTGCGGAATCACGACTTCGTTTTTGCCGCTGCCACCGTAGATCCAGCTTCCCTGATAGGCCAAATCATTAACGGAAATCCCCTCCGCCATGGCGATCTGGTTGACCTGCGCATGGTCTGTTTTGTACCATACCTGGCCTTCCAGATAACTCTGCAAATCCGGCGGAGTCCACTTGACCACAATGTCATACCGGCTGACGCCATCCGCCAGCTGACGGTACCGGTTGTATGCCGTAATGTTTCTTACCGGCGGGATGTAATACGGCTGCAGTGTGTATTCATACGCCTGCACATCCGACAGGCTCTGCTCGTTGGCTCCGAAGATGTTATAAGAACAAAACTTGAGCCAGATATGTTTTCCGATATCCTCTTTATAAAAGGGTATCTTCAGCAGCCGCTCATCGCAGCGCACCAATGTGCTGTCGGAGTTATGAGCTGCAGCCTGCGTGTTGTACTGGCCCCGGATCAGGCCGTCAAGCCGGTAATGTCCGTTTGGTAGTAACGTGGCCGTCTGATAGCTGAGGCACTCGCCGTCAATCCACATAAGCGTATTGCCGCGCTGTGCATCCTGCAGCGTGCCGGAAAGCATCGTACCGTTGATGGCCACTTCCAGGCTGGTACCGGATTCCGTCAGCCCGGTGGCCAGCGTACCTATCCTTGCATTGTTGGCGATCTGCCCTGCCCGACGGTAATGTTCGTTATCGTCGGATACATAGACGATACAGCCGCCCCAGTTACTGGTCAGGCCTTTGGCAGCCAGCCACACTTCCAGCCCGTTCTGCGTCAGATCTGCAGGCGGCTGGAAAATGACCGGAGGCGCTACGTTGCCGGGCGGTACATTGAAATCAATAAACGGGCGGTCCACATCATGCACATCGTATTCCGCCGCGCCGTAGTTTGCAGTGAACCAGGAAATGGCGGTAAAGGTCAGGAGCCCTTTTTCGTCTTCCTGCACCCGGGTAATCATAACCGGCTGGTTGGTAATGCCGGAGGCCTCGTCCGTGATCCGTACCAGGTCGCCAGGCTCCAGCCGGCAAAATGCCCAGTCTAATTTAAATGTGTACTGGTTCCGGCCAACCTTGCTGCGCCGTGCAGCCGCTTCCGCAATCTTAACCGCCCGGTCTTTGGTATAGATGTACCGTGCGTTAATCGTGGGAGCCTGTTTGACGCCCCGTTCCGCGATATCCGCCACATCCTCATAGGTGACAGATTCTTTTTCATAGCCGCTGGCTCGGTTCAAAAATTCGACCGTCCACCGGTTGTACTGCTCGGATGTATCCTTCCGGGACCATACGACGCAGGAGCCGTTTTGCGGCTTGAAGTCGTCCGTCGTCAGATCATATCTTATTGTTTTGTCCGGAGTCCAGCCGCCGATCGGACGGTCTGCCAGCGGAACGATTTTATATGTGTCATTGCTGGCGAATATGTAAGCGCCGCACAATTCCGCGATCTCGTTGACGATTTTCTGCGCCTCTTCCGTGCCGGTCGCATCAGACGGCGTGGAGATTAACAGGTCTGCGTTAGCACAGAAGCTCTGGAAATTGGCCGCGCCTTTAATTTCGACGCCGCCCTGGCCAACCTTGGACAGCACATACTGGATATAATCCAGCGGGTTGACGTCGATGCCGTCCCCGGTGGAAAGCAGCTTGCCCTTAACTTCAAAGTTATAGGACGGAAGGCCAGCAGAATCTCCCAGGTCAACGACGCCGGCCATGTACGCCAGATTCTGATAGGCCATTGCCTTTTCCGGATGCTTGCCGACGACATACGCCCAAGGCTGCTGGTTCGCGGTTCCCTTGAACAGTGTCAGCTGCAGCTGGTCAGCCGGGTAATATAACAGGTCTTTGTTTTTCCATACCCGGCCTATGTTATAGATAGGCCCTTCGCATAAGCCGATGATGATGGCCACGCTGTATGTGTAGGTTATGTTGGTATTGGTGCTTCCCCCGCCGCCTTTACCGGTCTCCACCGTCTCAGCATGTTCGTGAGCGGTAAAGTCATCATAATAGATGACGTTGCCGGAAATACGGGTGGTGCCCAGAATCTCCATAACAGGAGCGCCATATTCAGCTGTATTAACACTAAAATTACTGATTTTGTCAGCGCGCGTTACCGTGTGCTGGCTGTGTCCAAATAAGCCCATATGTTATCCCTCGTAACGATAAATACCGCGCAGCCGACTGCGGCCTTTCTTATCCAAAAACATAACGTCATCAAGATTACTGAGTATCACGCCCTGGCCGACCATGGAGTGACAGACCATGCCGTCGCCGATGTACACGGCTGCATGGCTGATGCACCGTCCGAACTGGTACACCAGGAAATCACCCGGCTGCATCTCCTCCACCGGCTGGCAGTATGCTTTGATATAGCCAAGCATCTTTTCTTCGCTGTGATGCAGGTGCCATTCGTTGCTGTACGGCTCAATCTCTACCTTGTATTTGTGCATCAGGCCCGCGTCTTCCACGGCAGCCATGCACAACAGGGCGCAATCAACGCCTACGCCTTTGACCTTGCCCATGTTCATGTGCGGCGTTCCCAGCCACTGCTTCGCGGCCTCTGCAATCTTTTTTCCATCTTCCGGTGTGATCACAACAGCACCTCCCGGCGCGGAACGTAGGGAGCGATCAGCGTGGTATCCGTCGTGTCTGTGCTGGCCGTGATCCGCCCGGACTGCGTTGTGCTATAGGCACCCTGCGGATAATATTTCCGCCTGGGGAACTCCTGGCTCAGTCCCTGCGTCTTACTCTTGACGGTCAGCTCCAGCTTGATGCCGCCGGAGGATTTAATCTCCACGTCCCCGCCGAACAGACTGATCGTACCGATGATGGCTGCGGATGGCAGGTCCCCGGACGTCCGGAAGAAGACTCTCTTCAGATACAGCTTCGCACCGTCCAGCAAGCCGGAATGCGCTACCGCCATAACAGGAGTGCTTTCAATCATGTCCGCCGCATGGTCCCGGTCTGTATAAATGGTTACGCCCAGCGTGTCTACCGTTACCTGACTCTGGAGGCTGATACTCTGCCGCCGGATCAGCAACGCATCGTGCCTATATGTATGGTTATTCAGCACAATATCGCAGTCCGCATTGGTGTATCGGTAGGTGTTCCCATTGGCCAGCACCAGCTCGAACAGATCCGCTGAGGTAAAATTCTTTTCTGTATTCAGATGTTCTGCCAACTCTTCGCTTACATCTTTCATGGCTTATCTCCAGCTTTCAAACTTGATTGTCCCGCTCTGCTTAAAGTTATAGAAAACATGGTCGATGGAAATACCGTCTGCCGGAATGTGCACCTTCCAGTAATACCGGTAATCTGCCGTTACAACAGCTCCGGAAGGCAGCGCGCTGTTAAAAGTAATCGCGCCGCCGTTTACCGTATATGTGCTGGCTGCCTTCAGCACACCGTCCACATACACCTTGAGCTGGTCAACATAATCCACGGCTTCCACATAGTCCCCAAACTTCATAACGCATTGATACGTGCGCCCGGAAATATTAGGGATCTGCAGTCCGGTTTCCTGATAGTCATCCGGATCCAGCCAGTAAAATGGTTTATGGGCGCCCCGTAAGAGCGCCACAAAACCCATCATCGTTTTATATTCCGCGTCAGTAAGATTCCAAAACTTTACGCTGATGCTCCACTTAGGCAGGAGCTGATTCGTGTTGCTGCGCTTCCGGCCGCTGCCAGATGTTTCAATGGTCGTATCCCATTTCTGGCTTTTTGTGGACCGCATCACAATATTGCTCATAACCGGCCAAATCTGTACCGTCATTTACCACACCCCCACAGCTGAAGAGAAGCGTCTGTCATCCTCGAATAACGCCTGCTTAATCTTGTCTAAACCGCCACGATCCAGAAAATCACTGAAGCTGGCAGCATCCACAGCCGATACGCTCAACGCCACATTACCAACGCCTGCGCTGGCTGCTATAGTATCATCCACGCTGCCGCCTTCCGCAAAGTGCGGAATAGCGCCTGCGTTCATGGCGTTCAGCGTGCCAATACCGATACGGTCAACGGCGCTGGAACGCAGCACATATTCACCATTGCTGAGCATGGCCGGGATGCTGTCACTTGTTCCCGTGCCGGGCCCGGAGATATAACCGCCATTCGCTTTATGCAGCACTACTTTTCCGCCATTCGTGCCAAACAGGGCAGCCGATGCGTTTCGGGCCGCCAGCGTGGGATCCCCAACAAGAGAGAAGATTGCAAACAAAGACAGCCACTGCGTAAGAATCTGCAACGCATTTTTCAAAATCGCCTTCACAAAATCAGCCAGGGCTTCTTTCCCACTTTTGGTACCGGTAATAAAGTCCATCATGGCATTCGACATTTCCGTCGCAACGCCTTTAGCATAGTTCACAAGATTGTCATGCCACGTTTTCCCTGTCTTAACAGATTCGATTTGCGCTGCAGAGCCTTCCGCCATCTTTTGTTTATATTTCTCAATAAACTCTTCCAGCGTCTTTCCTTCCGCCTCCAATTTAGTTTGCAGCTCTTCAGGTGTCATCTTCAGTATTGCCGCCAACGGCGTCAGATCTTCCTGGTTAATCGACATGGCGGCCGCCTGATCAATTTCTTGCATATCAGCAATCAGTTTTTCTTTAATTTCATTTATCTTTTTTGTCGCTTCATCCTTGTCACCCAGCATCATATCCATGATGGACTTGGAATCCGCCTGCATAGCGTTAAATATACTGTTAAACTCATCCGCATATGCTTTGGCGGCCGCCTTTGCTTCTGCTTCCGCTTTCCGTTTTGCTTCCGCTTCTGCTCTTGCGGTATCGTTTGCAGCACTCCTGCCGCCGCCTCCTCCACCGGAGCGGCCTCCTCCACCGCCACCGCCAGACGACGGCCGGATAAAGTGGTCAGCGGATACTGCTGCCGGAGAAGAACTGGAAAACGTCAGCCCCCAGCTCTTTCCAACTTCGCTGCTAAAGTTCTTACCAACGGAACTCATAACAGCCTTAACTGCGTTATATAATGCAACTACCATATCAACAGCCGGCCGGATGGCGTCTACCACCTGCGCGCCAAAACTCTTGAACGCGGCATAAGCATCATTGATGATGATAATCACCAGCTTAATGGTATCGAAAACGAACCGTAACAGACCCGCAATAAAATTCAGCACCTCATCCGCAACGGCCCGCAGGTCGCTAAATGCTCCGCAGCCATCACCACGAACCATGTCAACGAGCGACTGGGTAAAATCAATTAACGTCTGGACTATCTCACTCTGATTGAATGCGTCAAAAATACTATTACCAATTTCGGCGCACATCGTGGACAGATTTCCCGTCACATCAGACCAGGCATCAATCGTGTTATTTTTGCTTTCCGCCATCTTTCCATCATACTGTCCAAGATAATCGGTTAATGCGCCGATCGCCTGCTGGGCATCCAGCGAGCCATTCTGTACCGCCTTCATAGCCTGTTCGCCATCCATACCCAGGCTCTTAAACGCGGCATCCATATCAACCCCGGACATCTTCAGCTGCTGCATCTGCCGGGATGTCAGTTCCCCAACAGCCTGCATCCGGCTGATAGCATCCACCAGCTGCTGCGCGCCTTGCTGGCCGGTTCCAAGACCTGCAGCTGCATCTGCGCATAGCTGGATCAGGCCCGCTGCATTTTGAGCAGAATAACCCATACGCATGAGCTGAGTGCCCATGTTCACAACTGTTTCCTCTTGGAAATTTGTATTCCGGTAAACGTCATTTAATGCGCGCCAGGCTTCCGTAGCACTTTCAGTCGTACCCGTCATTGCTGCCAGATGGGCTACGCCCTGCTGCATCTGCGCACCCAGGCTGACGACCTGGCTGGCCATCTCGCCCAGGGCGGAAACAACAGCTGTGGTGACAGTAGCCGCTAAACCTCCAAGCGCTACAGAAAAGGCGCTCGTAAAGCCCTCCGTCAATTTGAACGCACTGGCCAAGTTTCTGGCTCCCTTGTCTCCGTCGGCCATAGCCTTTACGCTGCGTTTAATTTCCGCCGTCGTCTGGCCAATTTCCTTACTATAGGCCTTGTTTGCGTCCTTTTGTTCATTTATGCTTTTGCGGAGATTGACCATCGCCTCGGTCTGTTCCTTAGTTGCCTGAGTCCCGCCCCGGGTTGCTTTTTCCAGGTCCTTCAGCTCTTTGGTCATGGAAACAACCGACTGCTGACCTTCCGCTAACGCTTTATTAAGTTTCTCAAGACCGTCATTACGGGCCTCAGTGGTTATTGATACTTTCGCATCCGGCATGGTCTCACCACCTATAACTTGATATGTTTCTGCAAATATCTCTCAAGGCTCTTTGCAAAATAATCTTCTATTGCCGCCTTGTTACTTTCAAAGTAAGAACCCCGTGAAGGGTATGTCGGGCCCCTCTGCCCACGCCTTGGTCCCCTCCCGCGTATTACACGGCCAAACGTGCCGGTATTATACCAGCGCGCGAAATAGTTGGCATACATGTTAGTTATTATCCGATCGGCATGTACATCATAGGACCCAAGTTGAATCTTTTTTCCTGCCGTAATATTTTTGCCACCAAAAGCTGTACTTGGATGTGTCCGGGCGATAAAAGCCCGGGTTGCCCGCTGCGCGTCCCTTGCCGCAGCAGCCACATCCTGATAGTATCCATGATCAATATACTCTTGTACCCTTTTCTGCAGTTCAGCTAAAGTCATAATTAAGGTAAACGGGACGCCATGAGACGCCCCGTATTTAAATAATTTACGCCGTGATTGTAATCACGCAATCGTAGGTTGCGCCGCCGGACAGTACCACGGTAAAGGTAGTGGCGCCATTGGTCAGCGTGGTCAGATATGAGCCCAGGAGAATGACCTGCTGACCGCCCAGCGCGATGCTGTAATCGGTAGCCGTCATATCCACGCCGCCCTTCTGCACCTTGGAGATGGTACCCGCCGGAACGGTCAGCACCACATCTGCCTCGGTCGCCTTGGAATAGGTCAGAGGCGGTAAAGTATGGCTGACATCCGGTACTACGAACCCGGTTTTCTTTTCCGGAGCGCCGGAACCGGTAGCCGTCAAAGACTTTGTGATCATGTCTTCACTTTCAGCAGTGATTTCCCAGGAAGTGGGAGCAATTTTTAAATCATACCATTCAAGGCTATCCAGATCCACGATAGCAACGTTCAGCAGATTCTTTTCTGCTGTAATTTCATCGTCGAGCAAGAACTCTTCGATGGCCGCCTGGGCTTCATTATCACGCAGCATAATGACTTCGGCAGACACTTCAAAAGACTTGCTGGTAATAGCCGTAATAGGCCAGAAACCGCTATCCTTAGTCTGCTGGCTATTCGCTTCCGCAGACAAAGACAGAGCATTGCTGGTGCAACCACCCAGCAGCGCCCAAACCGGATTCTGTGCAGTTGCACCGCTGCCATAGTTGACAAATATCACCAGCCGTTTACCGGAAATCCCGGCCCCTGCCGCAAAAGCAGGGTACTTTTCCTTAGCAATGGTTATGCTCATTTTTTTCACCTCTCTAATTTAACTGATGTAATTGGAAGCTTATGTCGGTACCGCCGTTCTGCCAAACGCCGTTATCGCCGTATATCGGCAGGGACACATGCAGCGCGCCTACCGTCAGGGATACCAGCGCATAGCCTTCCGCGCTCAGCGCCGTACTCAGCGCATTAAATCCGGTATCACTGCTTAGATAATTCAGCAGTGCCTCCAGTTTCTGGGCCACTACCTTGCGGCCCTTGTAATTGCTATACACTTCCAGCTGCAGGCTGCCGTCCCACACGACTGCCGTCTTATTCGGTTTGCAGTCAGCATCAGACTGGCCAAAAATCCCGTATGAAAATTCACTCTGATTTTTGAAACAGTCTTCTATTTCATTAATGGGAACAGCGCTGTCAAACCAATCCAGCATTATTGCCTGATTGTCTTTCAACACGGCATATAATGATTTTGCTATCGCTGTAAAAGGTGCTTTGTAAATCATATGATACCCCCGCTCCCATTGATAGCTGTGGCCGTCAGCTGGATATAATACGGAGCGCTTTCATCTATCAGCGTTATTTCATTTATCAGATAGGTATAGCCGTTATACGCCAGCCGCCAGTTTGTGTTCAGGGGAGTCTTGAGCAGACTTCTTATGTCCCTGATCACAAAGAAGCGGGTGTCACTGGTAACATAATCACCAATAAACTGCTGGCGCGTCTGGCTTTTCTGCTCACACATAGCGAACAGTGTCAGCGCTGCCGTGTATGTTGTGGGCTTCAACCCGCCCAGGTCATCACGCTCCGGAGCAGAAGGACTCAGCAACGTTATCTTTTTTGTAAACCTGCCAGGATTACGTCTAAACATTATTTACCCCCTGCAATCCGCCTTTTAAAATCCCGCGCCAATAATTCTGCGTATCCACGTCAATCTCACCAATTTTGTTACGCTTAACGCGATGTGCAGTCAATTTCTTATATGTCGGCGCTTTTTTACCATATGCGCCCCGGTAAGTTGGTAGCGCACAGTTGATGATGAACAGATCTTCCAGCCGTTCCTGTCGCCTGACATACCCGTCAAACATGGCATCTATCTCCATGATGGTGTAGCTGCCAAACTGTTCCGGCGTCAGACCTAATTCACCAAGGGCAATAGGCTCAAGCTCTTCAATCAGAGCCGATACAGTTTTAAACGTTTTGCCAGGGCTTACGCCATTATGGCCGCCCCCGCTTTTTTTGGATCACCCAGAACGCCGCTAAGCACTAACGCTTTCATGCCGGCTTTAAACACGTCTACCACAGGCATCTCCTCAACCGCAGCCAAATAAAGCGCTTCCGCTTCATCTTCTTTCAGTTCGGGATTCCCGCCCATTAACGCATACTTAATGATGATATACATATCGTATACATTTGGCGGGATACCCGCGGATGCGCGTTCCAGCATAAGCATGATGTTGCCATCAGTCAGCTGGCGTTCTGCTACAAATACCTGTTTGACGGGATAGCACAGTTTGTGTTTCTTGCCGCCAAACTCAATTTCTACGAATTTATCAAATACCATCGCCTTGATTCTCCTGTTCTGGCTGCTGTTCCGGTTCCGGCTCAGGCTCCGGTTCCGGCACCGGATCCGGAGTTGGTTCCGGCGCCGGAGAAACCAGAGTATATTCGCAGCTGTACTTAAAATGCGCGATCAGCATGTCCGTCGCAAACGGGATATGGTTCTGCTGTTGACTTTCCACAGCTCCCCGGACGTCATACCAATGCTCCACCAGCTGGCAAATGCAGATCTGGAACAGGTCAGTGTCTTCAATGGCAGCAGGGGCGCTACTGCCATCCCCGACATATGCATTTTTACCGGATTGCTCTTTTATGAGCCTTATCGCCGCAGCAATCAGGCCTTGCAGCATCTGATCGTCTTCTGTCGTATCAATTCGACAATATTGTTTTACTTTTGCCAGCATACTCACTTTTAATCACCTACCGTGACAACATAGGTAAGTTCATCCTCGCCGTCATCCAGCTGTACCTTGAATGTCTTATCGCCATTGGCCAGGCCACCCAGGTATTCATCATCAATGGTGATGCTGTGTGCGCCTTCCGCGATGGTGTAGTTATCGGGGTTCACGTTGGTACCGCCAATCTTCAGACCGGTAATTTCAGCATCCGCCACCGCAATAGTGATATCTGCCGGATCCGCCTTGCTGAAGCTGGCGCTACCGTTTCCGCTGACTTCAATAACCAGTTCGTCATACGCAGTCGTGCCCTCCAGTACCTTAAAGGTCTTGTCGCCGTTGGACAAAGTAGCCAAATATTCCTTTTTGATGGTGATCGTGTGGTTACTGTTGCTGATAGCATAGGCGCTGGCATCAACTGCTGCGTCCTGATACTTCAGGCCGGTAATTTCCACATCAGATACAGACATTGCCACATCATCAGGATCTGAACGGTCAAATTCATCCTCATGTACACCGCTGATTACGACATCCCACAATACTGTGGTCGGCGTGGTTTCACTGTCATCCAGGATGATAGCAAACTCTTTGGTACCATTGGACAATGTTGCCAGGTAATCTTTATCAATGGTGATAGAGCACTCATCATCAGAAATATCATAATAATCGGTGCTCACGCTGGCATCGTTAAGTTTCAGCCCATCAATAGCATGACCGATCCCGACGGTAACGTCGGCAGCATCCTCACGGCTGAAATCGGAGCTGCCGTCCGGTACCTGTTCATCGGTCGGGATCACGCCGATTTTTTTAAGTATGCAAATGCCTTTGTGGTCAGGGGCTGACCGTCAACCAGGGCATAGCCCATGTAGTCGGTGGTACGCGCCAGGACATGGTCTTCCTGGTACATGGTGATGTCTTCGTTTACGTTGAAGGCGTAACCGTCAGCCATATTGGCCAGCAATACAGCATGATCCGGGATTGCGTCTTCTTCTTCCACGATGATACCGAAGATACGGCCTACGCCGCCCTGGGTTGCGTCCGGAATGAAGATCGGGCGATTGTCAGCGTCAAGGATGTTGGCCAAACGGTTCCAAATGCAGGCTGCATTCGCATAGAATTTAGCCTTGCCGGTATAACCGGATTTAATCTTGGCCATCAAGCCGGTCAGGTCGCCATATTTGATGCCGTTAGCGGCAGTATAGGTGCTGACCTGCGGAGTGTCAGATTCTGCTTCCAGTTTTGTGATAACGCCCAGCGGTTCCGGTTTGTCGGTAGTACCATTACCAACGCCGTCACCGGTAACCAGGCCAGCTGCCAGGGCATTGGCCATCTTGTCAGCAATACGGCTGGCAACATATGCCAGGAATTCGTCCACAGCCATCTTTTTCAGCTTCCAGGAAACCTGGATGGCTTTGGCCAACTCGCACCCCTTCAGGGTGATCTTGGTGTTGGTAACTTTTTCTGCAGTCACGGCGTCTTCGTCATACCATGCAGCAGCATTGCCAACGGAAGTTTCCATCAGGATGTCAACGTCGCCATGGATGTTGGTGCGAGCCAGGGCAGCAATAATCGGATGCAGTTCTTCCATTTCATGCCAGATACCCTGTTTCAGAGTAGCAGGCACCACAACATGGTTTTCTTTTACGGTAGAGGTCGCATTCCGTGCGCTGAAAATATTCTGTTCTTCTGCAGACATTTTCACGCCCATCATAAAATGAGCAAATGCGTTGGTGTACAGTTTTTCCTCTTCCGCTTTTTTGTCAGCCACCGGTGCAATCGGTGCCTGATTCAGCACAACCGGAACCGCCGGAGCTGCCGGAACCTGGGTTCCATTCAGGGCGGCAAAATTCGCCTGTGCCGTAGCCAGCGCCTGAAATTTTTCATCCAGCGCCAGCACCTCTTTGTTTACCGCATCCGCCTTTACAGCGTCCTCGGCTTCGATTGCTGCTTTCATTTCTGCCAGCAGCTGAGCGCGTTTTGCTTCGTACTCTTTTTTGTTCATTCTTTTTCTCCTTTCAAAGATAAATAATTATATTTCTGCCGCAGCAGATTTAAAGCAGCTGCATTTTGCTGCTCATTAGCTTGGATCTCAGCATCCATGCGTTCCTTTAATTTCAGGATCTGCGCCTTGCTGAGCATCACAACACCATCACAGGCCATCGCCGGTTGTTCTTCTTCCTGGAACAGAATCGTATCCGCAAAACCAAGTTTCTTTGCCTCTTCCGGTCCCATCCAGGTTGTAACATCCATCAGGGCCGTAATTTTATCCTTGGAAAGCTTTGTTTTATCAACATACGCATTCGCGATCGTGTCATCCAGCTTTTCCAGATCTTCTGCAGTTTTGTAGATGTCATTTTTATCACCGACAGCCCAGCTGTGTGCACGATGAATCATCATCTGGCTTACCGGCATCATCTGCACTTCAGCGGCCGCGCAGCAGATTACAGACGCTGCCGACGCCGCAATGCTCATAACCAAAGCCGTAATTTTTGCCGAGTGTAATTTCAGCCGGTTATACATTTCCATTCCGGCATAAACATAGCCACCAGGCGAATTGATTTCCAAGACCACTTCTTCATTCCCGGCTTCCTCCAGAAATGCAGCCAGCTTCCCCGGCGATGTGCCTTCAAAACCGTAATAGTCATAAATCCGCTGGTATTCTGTCGGAATGATCGTGCCTTTAATTGCAAACTTTTTCGGCATTATTCTTTACCTCCTTCCTTTACAACTTGGGTATCCAGCCGCCGGATCGGTTTATCGCCGCCTTCAATCGGTGACAGGTTCATAATCTGCCGCCATTCATTTGGCGTCATGGCTCCACGGTCCACCATCTGCACAAGGCCAAGCTTGCTCTGCATACTTGCATATTGCAGGCTGGTGCTGTCCATAGTGATCCGGTTACCGCGGGCCCGCTCCCACCGGCTGAATATTTTCCTGGTGAATTCCTCCGCCATACCCTGGGCAAATGGCTCTATCACATTTTCGTAATATGCATTCCATTCGTCTTCCGTATAGCTGCTGTTGATGATCTTTTCATTGGTACCGAAATAGGCCATCAATCGTTTATTCACCGCACTCATAACCATGGCATTCGGCACATAGTCATGCGGATCCACCTGTTTGGCCTCCGCGTCTGCTCCGGTCGCTGCCACGCCGACGCTGCCATCCTCCGAGTTTTCCGTATCCAGAAAACTTTTCGCAAACTCTTTGGCCCGGGTCTTTAATTCCTCCGGACGCATGCCGCGCGTATACTTAAGTAGCCACTTGATGGCCCCACCGTTTTTTACCGCCTGCACAATAGAACGGTCCGATGCAACAGCAACCTCCATCAACATTTCCAGCGCCTTTTGGTTCGGCCGTCCGAACAGTTCATTACCTCCCACATCCCGCGGAATGTGAATCACATCCTCATAACTGATCACGGCCTGCTTGCCTGTCTGCAGACTAAAGCGCAAGTACAAACGCCGCTGTTCATCCAGCAGCGCTTCCACACTGTTCCATTCCAGCGGATACATCTGTATTGCAAAGCCATTGGCGTCCCGTACAATATATGCAAACGCATTGTTTTTTAACATATACTGCCAGGCAAGCCGCTGCCGGAACATAACACCGGTCATAATCGGGTTCGGTTCCGTCAGCAGGATCCTCACATACGGCTCCGGGTTGACTTTAATATCCGGGGTTCCGTCTTTTTCAACATTTTCCCGGATATGTTTGGCATCAAATTTACCGGCTGCCTGCGTAAATGGCCGAACCATTGCCCGGATATCCCCGTTATCCAACAGTTCCCCATTCCAGGTGTAGATGCTGTTGCCTGATTCCCGAACAAGTTTCACCACCGTTTCAGTAGGGTTCCGGTCTTTGAAAAAATTTTTAAACCTTGTGAAAACGCTCATTTAGGCACCCTCTTTCACAAATTCCACATCAGAAAGATATTCTTCCTCATGTTTTTTGTATGTTACATACGCATTTAACAACGCTGCCGCACCGTCGATCCTTGCCCGCGGATTTTTCCCTTTGCACGGTTGAATGTTTCCATTCTTATCCGTGTCAATATTCATATTGCTCAGGCACCATTTCAATATTGGATGATTCTGGTATACGATCCGTTTGGCCGCCATATCTGCTTTCAATTCTTTCAGCGGAATGGAGAGCGTCTGCTTTCCCTGCCGCACTGCTTCCATACAGTTCGGCCCGAAGCTGTTCTGCATATCTTCCACCCAGTAGGCTGCCGCCCAGGCATCGTATCCAATCCAGGTAATGTATGTGTCGGTTTCTTCCGATACTTCCATGAACCACTGCGTAACGTATTTCGGATGCAGCTTGTTGCCTGGCGTCGTCCGTAGCAGGCCCTGCTGTTTCCAAATATCATAAGGCACCTTATCTTCCTTGACGCGCGCCTCAAGAAGATCTTCCGGCATCCAGAACATGCAGCGTACATAAATCTTCCGGTCGCCAGGCATCCGGAACAGAATAACGGCTGCCGTCAAGTCGGTTGTTTCTGACAGATCCGCACCGCCGATGGCATATCGCGGATGCAGCTGCCCCGTGTCAAATACTGCAGTATTCAGGATTTCTTCATAAGTCATATAGGCTGTAGCACCGGTTTCCCTGACATTAAAATCCTTGCATACCAGGTTTTTGACTTTCAGACTGTCCAGCTGCGCGCTCTTCACCTTGTCTGCCAAAACCGCTACCGATTTGATAGTCCCCAGCCCCGGATTTGCTTTTGCCCAGCATCCCGGGTCGGTCCATTCGCTGCGCGCATCCAGTTCATAAATCAACGGAAGCAAACGGTCATTGATACAATCGCCGGTATAACTGTCGATAACGCGCTCAACCTCTTCATATTTAATATCGAAAATGCCATCCCTTACCGTTCCCGCTGTTGTAGTGATTAGAATCAGCGGCTGCCGCCTGGCGCTCACACCGTCCACAACAACGTCATACAGATTGGTATCTTTCCAGGCATGCAATTCGTCCATCAGAGCGCCGTGAACGTTCAGACCGTCCAGTGTGTCACTATCGTTGCCAAGCGGCTGGAATATGCTGTCGTTGAATTCGCTGCGCATTTCCGCCACTCTGGGTTTTATCAGCCGCAACAGTTCCGGAGACTTCCGGACCATTTTAACGGCTTCCATCCAGATAATCTTTGCCTGGTCCCTTTTGGTAGCCACCGCATAAATTTCGGCGCCAGGTTCCTGATCAGCGACCATCAGATATATGCCAATAGCAGAACCCAAAGTGGATTTACCGTTTTTACGGGCCACCATCAAAATAACTTCACGGAACCGGCGCAGGCCAGTTTGCTTATCGACAAATCCGAACATGGCCGCCACCATGGCCTTCTGCCACAATTCCAGTTTGACCTGCTGGCCACCATACTGGCCTTTAGACTGCCGGCAGAACGTCTCAATAAACAAGATGGCGTGTTCTGCTTTTCGCCCGTTGTATACCCACGGACTTTTCGGATCCTTCATATCTGCAACCAGCTTCTGGTAAACCGCGTAAATTTTTTTGCAGACAGTGGTACCGTTATTCATGGCCAGCCAGTATTCATATACCGGGTTTTTATCTTGCATTAATAAATGCTTCCAGCGGATCCACGTCTTTAGTGCCGCGGTTTTCTTTCTTTGCGTGGTCCCTGTCGTGTCGGATCATATCCTCAATCTGTTCCATCAGCGTGGAATAGATCTTCAGCAAATCCATATACGCCTTCAGGTTCGGGTTGATTCGCTGGATAATCTGGCTGCCATTTTCAAAATTCACAACCAGTCCCTCTTCATCCAGCTGATCTTCTGTAGATTCCAGCTTGCTGTTAATATAAGCTGCCCTGGCCAGCAATTTGCTGACCAAAATTTTCTGGCTTTCCGGAAGATCTTTATATATCTTTTGCAGTCGCCGGAATTCGCTCTTTTGGCGGCGCGAAAGAATTTCAGCATTCATGCCGCTTTCCGGCACTTTATCAGCGGTTTTCGGCGGTTTCGTGGCAGTCTTCCGGGAAACAGGCTTCTTTCCGCTTGTTTTCTGGCTTTTAGCCTTCTCTGCCATCAATACCCCCCCTTGTTTCAAAAATGACCTGCGTGTTCTTCGTACTTCAGCCGTCGATTTGGAAAGTTATCCACAGCCCCTGCCGAATGGGGGGGCCTGTCAATCTGCCGGAGATCTCCAAATTCATCAAAATATAAACCATCTTTGACCGAACTATAGTCGGCGCTGCCATGCTCCCTGTTGTGACAGTCCAGGCACAGGTACTCCAGATTGTCAAAGCTGAGCGTGACATCCGGATCATCAATATTTTCCTGTGTCAAATAAATTTTGTGATGAACGATAAAGCCAGGCCGATGGCACCGCTCACACAACCCATGCACATGTTCTATATATGCTGCCCGGCAGTGCAACCATTCCTTTGAAGCATAAAACGCTTTTGCAAACTCTCTTGCCATTATCGTCTCCCAACAAAAAAGCACCAGCCGCTAAGCTGATGCCTTTTTAAGAGGAAAGTATGAGAATCGTCTGTGGCATTTCCTGCCACTTACACTATACCACATTTGCACTTAACAAATCGTCTCAAATTTAGAAACTAAATGATAAAGTGCTTTACGATGAAAACGCCATAATGTTGCCCTGCTGTACTTCATCTTTTCTTCTATTTCTTCCCAGGAATATCCGTAAATATATTTATAGCGCAGCACCTGCGCTTCGTTCACGTTGTCAAGTTCACCGATCAAACGTTCCGCTTCATAGAATGCTTTGGATAAATTATCTGTATCCGCCTTGATGTGTTTTGACAGTTTTTCAATTTCAGTCAATATAACATTCTGATCTGACTGCTTCCGGTCCCATCCAGGCGCATCTTTATACGCCACCGTAACCCGGACCATACAGTTCCTAAGCCGCTCAACTTCATCAAGATTATTTTGGATTCTGTCTTTCAGCGTCTGATATTTGTTCAGCCGCAGCTGCATTTCCTCAACGCTTGCCGGTTTCCTCTTGTTCATTCGTAAAATATCTCCATCCCTAATTCTTCAGCAATCTTTTTTTCAGCACAGCAGCCTCTACTTTTTTCCCAGCCCAGGCACAAATATATAGCATCACACGCCTGCAGAATCTCCATGCACATGGCCATAATCTCTTCATACGTGATTTTGACCATCTGTGTGAAATAGAAATTATCCAGCGGATTAATCAGGCACCAGTCCTTATGCTCTTCTTTCAGATCAGAGCACAATGCTCTGGCATCTTGTCTGTTTTCCGTTTCATTGCCGGTAAACGGATGTGATATATATACTAATTTCATTCCGCTGCCTCTTTCTTTGCATCGCCCAGGTGATAATTAACATCCGTACCTTCGATAAGCCCGCGCTCCACTTCGCTGATCTGGTATCCAAGTCCTTCCAGCCATTTGTAAAGCGCCCATATGTCAGGACGTTGTTCGTCATATTCCGGCCACTGCCCACGCCATACATTGGCACCGTCGTGAATAAGCCCCGGGCCATCATCGAAACACGACCATATAAACTGCGGCAGCTCTTTTATAATTCTGTGTTTGGTAACGTCTAAGTTTTTAATAATATCGACCGCTTTTTTGTCATATGTGGCCCCTCGGCTTTTTTCATTATCAACTCCGACCAAGGCCAGCATTCTATTAAAATCAAGCTCGCCATAGCCGCCTTCGCGAGCGATCAGCAACAGCATAAAACCTTCTATAACTTTATCGTAATTCGATTTTGTGATTTCGATCTCTTTAATAAATTTTTTCCTCAACTCGTAGGACAGTCTGCTTTGTGCTATCAGATAGTCCCACGCCTCATTCATTTCCTTTTCTTTTTTTATTTCTGCAGCGCTCTTCTTTTTCGGTTTCACTATTTCCCGCTTTTTAAGCAATTTCAGATATCCGCCGGTTGTGATAGTGTAAAACAGTGTTTCGCCGTCCCGCAGTTTTTTAAGCGCAGCATCCGCCTTATCTTTCTCTGTTTTCCATTTTTTTATTTCCACGCCCGGATACAAAGTCAGTAGATCGTAGCCCCAGGCCTCCGACTCCGATACTTTTTCCTTTTTCCCCGGAAAATTTTTAATCCATTCCTGTACGGCAGGTATCATTTCTTTCGTCTTTTCCGCCGCTTTCGCCGCTGCCACGACATAATCAAAATTTCTTGTGCCGATTTCTTCCAGCAATTTGTTTCGTGTTTCCAGATCCTTTATGCCGGCCAGTTTGTCAAACTCTTCCAGCGTGAGCTGCTTGCCGCGCCCCTTCATAACCCTTTCCAGCTTATCCGGATCCAGCCTGGCAATCTCTGTGCGACGTTTTATAGTTTTCTCGGAAAATCCAGTTTTTTGAGCAATGCCTTCTATGCTGTCGCCCAGGTCCAGCAGCAGCTGGAACCCCTTGACCTGTTCGTACACGGTCAAATCTGCCCGCTGCATATTTTCCAAAATCATTGTTTCAATTTGTTTTTGTGGAGCCATTTCGACAACAGCACAAGGCACTTTTTTTAAATTAGCCTCTTTCGCTGCCGCCAGACGCCTATGGCCAATAATAACAGTGTATCCAATAACTTTTAACCCGGCGTTAAAAGCTTCCTGCATTCTCTCTTTTTCTGCCGGGTTGCTGCATCTCTGTATCTGGCCCGGTATTAACATTTTATCATCGCCAACCATAGGAACCCGGCGCGGCACCACTGTTAAATTTTGGTATATGCCATTTTGCCGGATGCTTTCCGTTAACTCTTTTAAATCCCCCAGATCTTTCCGCGGGTTATCCGGGTGTGGTTCAATCAAGCCCGTTAAAATCATCTCGATATTATCCATTTTTAGATCCTCGCTTTCCTCTTTTTTAAAACGCGCCCCGCGGCCTGTGATAGAGCCAATTTACCCCTAAATAAATTCGCTGCGCCATGCGAGGCGCGTTGTTTACGCTTTTTCCCTCCTGGCCTCCAGGCTGATTATGTTCTGCCCAGGCTTCAGCCCAATCATCTCGGCACCGGTAATTTTCTTCAGCACGTAATCGTCGACCGCCCGATCGTTTTTGTTTTGGCAGGCCTCCTCATAAAAACGCCGGCATTGCGCGCTGGCCGTCTGCAGCTCGCTCCGGTTTAAATTGCATAAATCAGTGTAACCGTATGATTTAACCGCTGCCGCGATTTCCGGCGTGGACCAGGACGGCTTTTCATATAGGCCGCACTGGCGCACCTGCCGCAGAATCTCCTCCCACGCTTCGGCCCATGTGCGTTCCCGTTTTGTATCGTCCGCGCTGCCGACCAGAGTCCGGCACGCCTGCACAATTTCCGCAATAGACGGTATAAATACTTTTGTCAGCATCAGTTTATGGCAAGCACGCATCAGCAGCTCTTCCGGAACATCTGCCAACACCATGCTGTACGCTGCCAGTCTCTTTTCGTCCCCGGCCTGCCCATACGCCGCAAACATCGTTGCCAGAATCTGCGTCCTTTTATTCGCTGTTAAAGTCAATTATCTCACCGCTTTCCAAAATTTTATTCGCTGCCTCCGCTCCGGCCACCGGATCATTCACGTCCGGCCCGTCCCTGTTCTTCAGCACCTCTTCCAGATACGGGAACGGAGCCCGCGGCCGTTTTTTCTTCACAACTTCCAGCGCTTTCCGGAAGGCAGCCAGACCACACTCGTCCACCATGGCCCGGATCCGTTCTGCCTCGTCAATATTTTTAATCGGCCGGACAGAATTGTTAAACATACTCACTGCTTCATTTGCCTCAGCGCTGAATCCGTTATCTTGTACACTACTATCGGAGTTAGAGAGATCTCCTTTATTCTCAATCTTATTCTTATTCTTTTCTATTCTAAGGGCGTTACGTGACGTTACTGTTACGTTATCGTTACCGTTATCCGTAACGTTACGCGTAACGTTACTATCGTTATACAATGAATCATCTGCAGCAGTTCCCTGCCCGGCGTTTAACAGTTTTTGCTTGTCCCGGTACCGCTGCTGCCGTAACCGGTTTTTCTCTGCCGCTGTTTCTACGGCCGCGACCCCGCCCTGGTGCTCTGCCCATCCGGTAATCTGGATAGTATAATCGTCCAGTATGGTTATCATGCCAAACTTCTGGAACGTCTGCAGGGCCAGGCGCACCGTATTAATCGGACGACGCAGCTCGCCGGCCAGCATTTCTTCCGTAAACGGTATATCCTTTGTTACGTAGATCAGGCCATTATTGTTAATAGTCCCTGCCAAAGAGAGCAATTTAATCCAAATGATCAATATGGTGTCACCTTCCGGCAGCAACTCTATCTGTTTTATTTTCCGGTTATCAAAAATACCTGTGGCCAGTTTAATCCATTTGAGTTCCATTTTATTGCCCCCCCAGGTTGGCGGCCGTCAGGCGGTAGCGTTTTCCAATCGCCGGCGTTAGCGGTATCGGCTGTAAATGATATTTATCCATAAATGTTTCCCTGCCGATTTTATGACATTCTGTATGATGGATCCTGCACAACGGCAGCACGCCCATGCCTATCTGATGAACAGCATCCCGGTCCCTGCCGGCGCCGATCGCGTCCACATGATGCAGATCTGCAGATTTCCCACACACAGCACAAACGCGAAGCATAAGACATTCATATACATAGCGCTCTATGTCGCTGCAGCATTCCGTAAGCGGCTGCCGGGCCGGTATGTTATTGGCCACTATGAACCTGATCAGAAAATCAATAAACTCCCTGGCAGTTGTCATGTCGCAATCAGCCAGCGAAAAAATGCGCCGCTCTATAGCCTTCATTTCTTCCACCATGAATTTAAGTTTCATAAGATCTTTCACGGTGTCCATTTCCATTTCGCCCATCCAGTCGGAAATGTCCCGCATTAATGCATAAGCATGTTTGCGTTGTTCCGGCGTGATAAGCCGCCCGTCAGGGATCCCTATTTCCACCACATTGCCGCAGATGGACATGTTTCTCCATTCCGGCATCTGGGCCACAATAATCATCATGCCAGACGGCCTGATTTCATGTATCCTTCCGCTTACTATTTCCATGCGCTGCCTCTTCCTTATCTACCGCTTTCTGCCACTCCTGCCGGTAGATAATCATATTTTCTTTCAGATCGCGCAGCAGACCGGGAGACAGGCTTTCTACCTTCTCCGTCCCGTATTTAAACTGTACGATTTTCAAAATCACGCTGCCCATGCCGAACTTTTTAACAGCCTCCCGCAATTCTGCCAGGGCCTTTTCTTTGTCTGCAGGTTTTGATATATCCGGATCCGGGCCTGCGTTTGGTTCCGGATCCGGAGAGGCGGGCGGAAGGTTTTTATCAGGTTCCGGTAGTGGATCCATAGCCAGGCCGATGCCAAAAAAGCGCGCAGCCGCCGCCAGCGCTTTTTCCTGCGCAACGTCCCAGGCGTCCAAATGCTTTAAGTATGACTGTCCAGCGCGCTCCACCAACATAGCGCAGCCGTAACCGATACCCACATAACCATTCGCGGTATCCGCTATCACTTTTGCAATTACGGCCTTCACGCTGCACAGCTTTTCCCCGCCGCCCGCGTCAATCACTTCCTCACGGCTGTATTCCGCTCTCCAATACGCACCGCGCAAACCAATTACGGCATCCAGCGCAGCCAGCAGCCAGGATAGTTTTGCCCTGGGCTGGCCATCGCTGCCAAATTCCTGCGCATCCACCGGTACCGTAGCAAAATCCTGTTTTGTATCGGGTTTATTATCCGCTGCCGGTACCTGTTTTTCCGCCGGCGTTTTTGTGGCTCTTCTCATAACGACAACACCCAGCCCGCCCAACAAATAATCTCATACAAGACATCAATCAGCAGTGCCGTTACCATTCCGGCAAAATACATGCTGTCAGTAAAAACGATTACGCTGCCCATTCCAATTTCATAAGCGTTTCTTATGGTTCTCATAATTTCCTCCTATGCGCTATGCGCTTTTACTATTATCTTTTTCTTCCTGTTCTATTGCCTGGATAAACTGCACCAGGGCATCCGCAAATAAATCTGTTATTGCGTCCGGAACGTTACCGGATGTGATCACAATTTTATCCTGTTGCCAGCTTTTATTATTCCCAGTCATCCCGTAGCCTCCGTATTCTCAGCTTTTTTTGCTGCCACTTACTATCCCATTTCCCTTTTGCCCGGCGTCGCGACTTTCCGCGTCGTATACAACAATGTTGCAACGCGTTTCACCTCCGTTTCTTTTTCCGGAACGTATCCGCATCCGGACACGTTGCAAAATGAGCCTCAAAAGCAACCACGCTGTCAACGCCGTCGTAACGCACCGCGCCTTCCGGAAGGGCCTGCACGGTAGAACCATCCACCAGGACAAACGTGTGCCCGCCAATCTGTACCGGCGTGGCCATGATCGCCCGACGGTTTACCGGCAGCCAGTTGCCTTTACGTGTTTTTATCCAGTAAATCGGAGCGCCGCAGCTTTTACAGCGACCCGACCTCAGATCCGTATCAATATCAAACCTCATTTTTGCACCTCAACATTATCTACCATCCATATTTAACGCAATCGCCTGCAGCGCCAGCGCGCACACTATCCATGTCAGGCTTTGCGTCCCTGCCAATTCGTGCAGCTTTGCGCCAACCGCTGCCCCGCCGCACATGATCGAGAATAATACCGTGAACATTCTGGCCATATTATGTGCCCTCCAATAATCCGCGCGTGACAAAAGTTTTATTTGTCATTGATGCAAGGGCAGCGGCTGCTCTTACAACATCGTCATCTGTTTTTGCAAATTGCATATTTTTATCATGTACTCGCACGTTTTCATCCGGGTAAATACCGTTTGCTTGCACAAATGCGATATAGGCAGCCTGCATATGCTTTTTGATTGCTGCCGCATAAACCTCATAATGCAGCCCAATCTCCGCCGCTTCAAAATCCGTTGTATCCGCCGTCAAAATCCGTTTCCCGACAGCTTGAAAAACTTTCACGTCACCACAAACCATGTAAATGATTTGAGCCAACAGTTTCCTTTCGTAATCCCTGTTGTATTTAAATACATGTCTTGTTACGGATGCCGTGCCGATCATATCGTCGGTGATTCTATATAACGACTTTAGACGTTCATACGTTTCGAGAGCTGCCGTCTTCTCTCCCGCGCATCCGTTCTCTGCCAGTTCCTTAATTTTGCGTAACCGTTCCAGTTTATCCATATTATTCCGCCTCCGTGTCGTCTTTCAGCAGCTCTTTCATCAAAGCCCTGCCGATATAACCGGTAGCTGTTTCTCCGGTAATATTTAATTTCGGGACATCCAGATAGGCCGCTATACAAATATCCTTTAACTTTTGCTTGTATTCCGCCACAGCTTCCCGGCGTGCTCTTTTAATCCCGAAAACGTCTGGCGGCTCCGTTGCAGAATAAATCGCGGCGTCTACATAATCGGGCGGTGGAGTCTTCTTTTCTTCCGGCGGATCCTCCGGCCAGCGTTCTTTTTGCCGCTCCTTTTTTGCTGTTCCTTTTTTTGCCGGTTCGTTTTTCGGAGCTTCCAGCGCGCCCGCTTTTCCGGTCGCTTCCGTTATGCCGCTCAGGTTAATGCTGCCGATTACCGCATCCGGTTCTTCCGGCTCTATTTTCGGCAGCTCCGGAACGCTGCCCGAAATCGCCGCATTGATATCGCCTACAGAGCACTGCAGCGCCAGAGCAAATTTCTGTTTTGTCGCTTCTTTGAAATTGGTGGAGCCGGCCTTCGCCCGCTGCATCGTCGCGTACGGTATATCGTAATCCATTTCCAGGTCGTACCGTGTTAACCCCAGCTCATGCATGCGCTTTTCAATGAAATCCCATAACGGTTTTTTTGCCATTTTACTTTCCTCCCGGCACGCTGCCGTCTGCCTCTACTATCACAACACCTTCACCAATCATTCCCAGGATGATTTCTTCTGCCGTGATCAGGCGCTTGTTAATACTTATGATCGTATTGTTGCGCCTGTCCATGAACCGAGACAGCCGTTTGGTACTAAAACCAAACTCGTCTTTAAGGGCCAGCATGGAAGCCGCCTCACAGTCCCGCATTGCGTCGTTATACAACGCTTTGGCCCATTCGTTCATCTGTTCCCGGTTCATGTTCTTGACCGTCTTGTATGTGGCTCTGGATATCAGCTCACGTACTTTAACTTTCTGGGCCATCCGCTGCCGCCTCCCCGGTTTTCTGTTCGGTTTCCGGATCGTCGGGACGCATCGCGTAAGCATTCATTCTATTGGAATCCCCTGCAATCAATGCCAGACCCAGATCCGCCATCGCCTTAACAACGCTCTTTACTGTCTTGTACCGGCCCAACGTAATAGTATGGTCTTTGGTCCGGGCCAAGATGACCAGCATATTATCTTGCTGTTCTGCGCAAAAAAATTCCGCATGTTCGCTGTTAACAATGACTTGGCCGGTTTGTCCAATTATGTACATGCGATTGCCTCCTTACAATGCCAATTTTTCGGCAATTTCCCTTTTTACACTTTCCAACGGCCGCCCCGGCACGCAAAAACCTTCACCGAGCCGATAGGTTCCGACGCCGACGCTGCCGTCCAGATAGTACGCTTTAATTTTTACCGGCTGCTTGGTTGCAGCAGCTGCGACCAACGCCATGACGCTGGCGTCTTTTACACAACGAAATCGCCCGCACAACGTTCCATCGTTGTGGCTTATTTCTATATAGTCAAGCATACCTTTTCCCATCCCCGCTTATCCGCGTACCTCATCAGCGACACTGCAGCCTCTTCTTCACTCAGGTACCAATTCTCACACGGCCATGGCCACCATATATCTTTCTTGGGATTATAACAGAAGGTGGTCCACCCGTAATGTCCATGCCTTACTTCAAACAAAAAGCCGCGTTTATCTTTGTACCTCAAGCCCCGTTTATCTTTGCGCCTCATTCCGTCACCTCCGGATCAGCCAGAAATGATTCCTGTAATTTCTTTTCGGCCTTCACAATATCGTCATCTGTCAATGGTTCGCCGGAAAAATCGCCACCGATTGTTACGCCACAGTTTTTGCACTCCGCTGTAAAACCGTTTTTGTAATCTGTTACCTCTATGCGATGTTTGCACACCGGGCAGATTATAAAATATGCACCAACATCCATTGTTTACACCGCTTTC
>JAFSOW010000232.1 GCA_017443165.1 Acidaminococcaceae bacterium
AACCATAAAGAATTTGCCAGTCAGGATAAGCTGAAAACCGTAGCAGAGAAACTGCGCCTGCCAGATGTAGACGGGCTGCTGGCTTCCCTGGGATACGGGGGAACGACACTTACAGCTATCATGTCCCGGCTGGTGGACATCTATAAGCAGGAACAGCAAAAACAGCTGCAAAGCAAAAAAGACCTGTCTCAATTGCTGGCGGAACTGAAACCCAGGACTTCCAAGGCCAAGTCCAGCCATGGTATTCTTGTGAAAGGCGAGGACGGTATCATGGTCAAACTGGCCCGGTGCTGCAATCCGGTACCGGGAGATCCGGTCATTGGTTATATCACGCGGGGCAGCGGCATCTCCGTTCACCGGACGGACTGTCCCAATGTCATGTCCAATAATCCGGAGGAACAGAGCCGCCTTATCGATGTGACCTGGGATGTTGCCACGGATGATGTATATAAGGCGAACATCGTGATTATTGCGGCAGATAAGCCGGGCATTATGGTGGACATTATGATGGCCATCAGCGAGAATAAAATCAATATTAATAATATCAGCAGCCATTCTGATAAAAACAAGATGGCGACGATTCATCTGGGCTTGGATATTACCAATATCGGACAGTTGGAAACCATTATGAGCCGGATCAAACGGATTCAGGGTATTTACAGCGTGGAACGATTGACGACAGGAAGCGCCGGCGCGGAAGGCGGGAAAGGAAAGAAACGATGAAAATCAGACTTATGGAAGTAGGTCCCTTTTGCACCAATTGCTATTTGGCGGAAAATGAAGAGACGAAGCACGCTGTGCTGATTGATCCTGGAGATGACGGTGACCGCATCATGGATGTGATAAAAAAATACGGTCTGACCATCGATGCCATCCTGCTGACCCATGGGCATGAAGACCACATAGGCGGACTGAAGGAAGTCCGGGAAGGAACCGGTGCGAAGGTTTATATCGGGGAAGGAGACGCAGACATGCTGACCCACGCCAAATCCATGTTTTTTCCGGGACCGGTGAGAAATTACGGGGCGGCCGATGTGATAGTCAAAGACAATGACGAAATTGAAGCGGCCGGACTGAAGTTCAAAGCGCTGACAACTCCCGGTCATACCCGGGGAGGCGTCTGTTATGTGGCGGAAGAAGCAGTCTTTTGCGGTGACACAATTTTTGCGGAGTCTGTCGGACGCACCGATTTGCCCGGTGGTAATTACGGGCAACTGCTGAAATCAATTAAGGAAAAAATTCTGCCCATGGCAGATGATGTTACGCTGTTACCCGGGCATGGCCCGGCTACCAATGTGGGATGGGAAAGGAAACGCAACCCGTTTTTGCAATAAATGGGGGAGCAGGGAAAGGGCTGTAAAAGAGTGTCCTGCCTTTCTGAAATCAAAAGAAGTTCATTTCCATTTGCCTGCCCCTTGTTGTTCCAAGAGTTTGAAAGAGCTTAAGCATGAAAAATAAATATCTTCATTATGTACAACACCATACGGCCGTGAAATTCCTCATCGCGTTTATCATATCTGCAATCCTGTATGCGATGAGTTCTTTCCTGTTCCCGATTTTGCTCGCAATCGGCCTGGCTTTTGCCCTGTACCCACTGACGAGGATGTTTGCCAGGCTGCAGTTGGGAAAAACCGGCATGCATCCGTCCCGGGTGGCGGCAATCATCCTTGCTTTTATTGCATCCGCAATTTTTGCGATAATCGTGATTTCGTTTGTGGTGCTCCCGCTGTTCGGGCAGATTAATGAATTGATTGTAAAACTACCGGAATATTCGGAACAGATGCAGGGAAAATCGCTGCTACGTATTTTGAAAGAACCTTCTGCCAGCATGCCTGTGCTTCCGTCCAATGTGGAAGGACTGTTGAACGATGCAATTAATTCTATCATGGGTTTTTTGACCAATGTAGTGCGGAACCTGTTGAACTCCACGGTGCAAATGGTAGCAAATCTGGTGGGTCTGATCGTTGTACCGTTCCTGGCCTTCTATTTTCTGAAAGACTGGCGTAAGCTCTGTACTATGATTACGGACCTGTTTACACCGGAAGCACGCCCCAAGGTCAGTCATGTGCTGGCACGGATCGGTGTTGCCATCAGCGGGTATGTGGAAGGACTCTGGAAGATGAGCCTTTTGGCTGCGCTGTCCGTAACCATTGTGCTGCTGATTCTGGGAATTCCCTATCCTCTGGTCTTTGGGTTGATTGCCCTGCTGGCAGAGACAATTCCGGTCATCGGTCCGATGATTTCCGCAATACCCGCGGTCTTTGTGGCATACACATCAACTACGCCGCAGACGGCGTTTTGTCTTGCTGTTTTCTATGTTGTCTATTACACGATAGACAGCCAGTTGCTGCAGCCCATAGTGATGGGAAAGAAAATTAAGTTACATCCTGTTTTAATCCTGTTGGCCTTAATGATCGGCGGCAAACTGTTCGGTATCCTGGGTATGCTCTTTGCCATGCCGGTGGCTGCGGTATACCGTGTGCTGTATGACGAATTGTGGCATTATGGCGGGGAAGAACCGGCAAAACCGGAAGAGGAAGAAGATATTATTACAGATGAGATTGCCGCGTCGCTGACTACAGACCCGATAGATGACCAACTGGTGCAGCAACGGAAAGAACAGTTGGAAATGAAA